>WQVB01000209.1 GCA_009781815.1 Defluviitaleaceae bacterium | reverse complement strand
TGGCTCTCCCCTGAAAGTGATTGGTGGGGCAGAGGCAGTATAATCACCTTTGCCGCCTATGTTGTTGTTTTTGGGGTCTGGGGTTTGCTTTTATGGCGCAAAAAGAAGGTTACACCAGCTTGTTAATTTCTTTACGCAAACGGGAGATTATTTTCTTTTCAAGGCGAGAAATATAAGATTGACTGATACCTAGCAGGTCTGCCACTTCTTTTTGTGTCTTCTCTTCACCATCGCCAAGCAAACCAAAACGCATTTGCACAATGCTTTTTTCACGAGGGTTGAGCTTTTCTAGGGCTAGGTAAAGCATTTGTCTATCCGCCTCGTCTTCTATGTCTTTGTAGATAATATCTACATCTGTGCCTAAAATATCTGATAGGAGCAGCTCGTTGCCATCCCAATCTACATTCAAAGGCTCGTCAATACTTACCTCCGTTTTTGTTTTGGCATTGCGACGCAAAAACATGAGGATTTCGTTTTCAATGCAGCGAGAGGCATAGGTTGCAAGTTTAATTTTTTTGTCAGTTTTAAAGGTGTTTACGGCCTTTATAAGGCCTATAGTGCCTATGGATATAAGGTCTTCAACATTTAGGCCTGTGTTTTCAAACTTTCTTGCTATGTACACCACAAGGCGGAGGTTATGCTCCACAAGCACGTTGCGAGCTTTGATTGAGCCTTCACCACCTGCGGCTAAAATCTCTAAATTTTCTGCTTCATCTTGGCTGTTTAGGGGAGGGGGCAAAACGTCGTTGCCGCCTATATAATGCACTCTACCCGCTTTAAACTTTGGAAAAAACCTTCTAAAAAAACTCACAATTTTATTGAACAATCCTATCCCTCTTTCTCCATATTTTTTATGTATCTAAAGCTCCTAGAAGAGCTTTGTATTCTCCATCTTCTGACAGGTCAAAATCGCAAATAGCCACGACTATATCATTGCGATGTACCTTATCCACCCAAATATCATCAGGTCTAAAACCTATCAAAACGCCATTGTTGTTGCCTATAGATCGAAAAGGCACCATTCGTATGCGGCTTTGCATATTGGCCTCTTCAAAGCTTTTTGCTATATAATCTAAATCATCTTGCTTGTTGCTTATGTAGATTTCTTTAATCTCTTTTGGCAACACGCCCTCTAGGGCTGATATCTCTATGATGATGACGTTTTTTTGACCTAGCGGCTCTTTAAGGTTCATGCCTGTGTCTATAAGGGCTATGGCGGATGCCTCTTTACCCTCTAGGCTTACTCTCACTTGGCAAAATGTTTTTTTGTCTAGTGCCTTTGTGGCTATGTATTTTTTTGCCACTTGGATGATTGCTAAGGCTATGGCGGTTGCTATAATCAAGTTAAGTAGAGTTGCATAAAAATCCCCAACTACTAGCACAATACCACTTAATGCGAAGGAGCATATATAGCTTATCGCCAAGTTTATGGCAAACCTTTTGATGCCTCTTTCTGACTTAGATAGAAAGGCCAGCCACACACCAGGTGCTAAAACCACAAAAGAAAGTGGCATACCCAAAAAACTATAAGGCAAGATGAAGAGGGCTATGGTGTATAATAGGGCTGAAGCTGCACCGCCGATGGGGAGGAGCCACCATTTGCCATGGTGTCTACACAAAACCTTAACCAATAGCATTATGACGGTGTTGATTGCAAAGTTAATCAAAAAAACTATCTCAGCATATATGTAAATGGTCATTTTCGTAACCTTCCTCATCAGGTGTTGTTTGTATTATACAACCTCTTAAGTAAGTTATTTTGTAAATTTTTATAGCTTGCCCATATAAAACTTTTGACAAAAACAGCGTAATTTGATATGCTAGTATGATAAAATGAGATTGCGGATTGAGTCCGCAATAGACTTGTTGCGAAATTAACCCCTAGTCGTCATCCTGAGCTTGACTCAGGATCTATGTGGGCTAGTGCATGCCCTAATTAAGCCTGCCCTTTCTCCAACTAGATCCTGAGTCAAGCTCAGGATGACGACTTAGGAAGGATGAAGGTCGTTTCGCAACAGGTCTAATGACCATATGGACACGGAGGAAAAAATATGCACAAAAAAGTTACGGCGGATTTAAACTTCGCCCAGAGAGAAGTTGACATATTAAAGTTTTGGCAAGACAATAATATTTTTGAGAAGACTTTAGAAAATAGAAAAGATGCACCAAGCTTTAGTTTTTTTGATGGCCCACCTACGGCTAACGGCTTGCCTCATGTGGGGCATATAATCACCCGTGCTGTGAAAGACATTATACCCCGATACAAAACTATGAAGGGCTATAAAGTGTTGCGTAAAGCAGGGTGGGATACCCACGGCCTGCCTGTTGAGCTTGAGATAGAGAAAAAGCTTGGCATATCAGGTAAAGAGCAAATTGAGAAATATGGCATAGAGCCTTTTATAAAGCAATGCAAAGAGTCCGTTTGGACATATAAAGAAGTATGGGAGAAGATGAGCCAAAGGGTGGCCTTTTGGGCGGATATGGATAACCCTTACATCACTT
>WQVB01000208.1 GCA_009781815.1 Defluviitaleaceae bacterium | reverse complement strand
CCTTCATGGCGATTTCTTTAAGCGGGCGGCTTACTTTTATCATGCCGTCGTCTCGCAAAAAACGCTTTATCTCGCCTGTTATCATAGGCACGGCATAGGTGGAGAATTTAACACCAAAGCTTGTGTCAAATTTGTCGATGCACTTCATAAGGCCTATGGCTCCTATTTGAAACAAATCATCTGCATCATAACCCCGCCCTATAAACTTTTTGACCACAGACCAAACCAATCCCATGTTTTCTTCTACAATAATATCTCTTGCTCGCTTGTCGCCGTTTTGAGAGGCGATTATAAGCTCTAAATTTCTATCTAAGGCTTTTTCGGTCATAAATTCACCCGCTAGTAGGTTTCGATGGTTTTTTTCATTTTTATGATTGTGCCTTGGCCTGCTTGGCTTTCTACAATCAATGCATCCATAAACTCGTCCATTATAGTAAAGCCCATGCCAGACCGCTCATCATCAGGCTTTGATGTGTATAGGGGCTCTTTAGCCACTTCTATATCTTCAATACCTTGTCCATCATCTTCTATTTCTATATAAATTTCTCTATCTTCTATTACGCAACGAAGGGATATTGTCTTGTCTTGCTCATCCCCATCGTCATAGCCGTGTATCATGGCATTTGTTACAGCTTCGCTTACTGCTGTTTTGATCTCGGTCAGCTCAGCAATAGTTGGGTTAAGCTGGGTTGCAAAGGCAGCCACAGCCACACGTGCAAAAGCTTGATTCTCCGAAATGGCTAAAAAATTAATCTCCATTTTGTTTTTGAAAGTTTTGTTTTCCCCCATTGTTTTCCCCCCTATCTTATGTTGTTTTAACGGTTTCTTCTATTTCATCAACACTTGCAAAGCAAGGTATAATGCGTTTTAGGCCCGATATTTCAAAAATACGCTCTACCGCTTGGCCAATGTTTATGGCAAACACACGCCCCCCGCTTTTTTGTAGCTCTTTATATCGACCTATAATCATGCCAATGCCTGACGAATCCATAAAAGTTACGTGAGCAAAGTCAAAAACAATATTGCGGGCGTCAGATTTTAAAAATGCATCTTCAAGGGCATGGCGAAGCTTCTCTGCTGAGTGATGGTCTATATCGCATCTAATTTTTGCAACTAGGTTGCTGTTTCTTTCTACAAATTGTATATCCATTTCTTCCTCCTTTGTTTATAGCTATTTACCAATATTATGTAATTATAACAAACTATCACCAAATAATCAAGCCTTATTTTTTGATGGGGATAATTGCGGGCAAATAGCATCGGATATGGCATTGCAGGCAAGCCTAAGCGTCGTCATCCTGAGCTCATGTCATTCCAACTCCCTTTGTAGGGAATGGATTTATCCATTCCGCTATTGGGTCTGCGCCTTTCTACCCTTCAGCAAGGTGAGACGGAATGGATAAATCCATTCCCTACAGGGGTAAATTGGAATGGTGTCATCTCGTGCTTGACACGGGATCTAATTGGAGAAGGAGAGACCTAGTTGGGTATGCACTATCCCAGTTTCGCCTGAAAAGCAAGGCTCAACCAAGGCATAGATCCCGTGTCAAGCACGGGATGACGACACTTGGGTTTGCTTTGCTACGAATCTAATAGCGAAGAAAACATCAATTTATTTCATCCACCCCAATAAACCAATACAACTTGACAAAAAACGGGTGGGATGATAGTATTGTTTTGAGGTGATTATAATAATGAAAAAATACATTAAATTTTTAATAGCAAAGGCTGCTTTGGTTGCAACCTTCATGATGGCGGGCTGCGGTTCCTCTCAACAAGAGGTTGTTTATAGAAACTTTACTATGGACACTTTGGCAACCATACATGTTTTTTATGAAGGCACAGGCTCTCAAAGCCAGCAAGATTATCATATGGATATAGCAAGAGAAGCCTTTGCCATTGTGCAAGAGGTAGAGGAAATGTTTGACCGCTTTAACCCAAACAGCTACATCTCTCGCATTAACAACGCAGGGGGCGAGTATGTAGAGGTGCACCCTTATGTTATAACTGTTTTGGAGAAGTCTCAATATTTTAGAGAGATTACAAACGGGGCATTTGACATAACCGTTGGTCGTGTAATGGACCTTTGGGATTTTACTGGAGAGCAAAGGATACCTAGCGAAAGAGAGCTTGCAGAGGCAATGGAGACTGTGGGCAGCGATATTATAATATCAGGCAACCGTGTACGCCTTGAAAACCCCGACACCATTATAGATGTAGGCGGCATTGCAAAGGGCTTTGCATCTGACGTGGCTGGCATGTTTTTATATGAAAGAGGCGTTGCAGGCATAGTGAACCTTGGGGGAGACACCTTTTTAGCAGGCAACAAACCAGACGGCACGCCATGGGCTTTGGGCATTAGAAAGCCCTCTGCAGACTTACTCTCAGATGAAAATTATGGTCATTTTGAGCTGTGGGGCAACATAGCCTCAGCCACATCAGGTGTTACCGAGCGGCACTTCTTCCACGAAGGTAGGCGTATGCACCATAAAATAAACACCACAACAGGCTGGCCTATAGAGACGGAGGTAACGTCTG
>WQVB01000207.1 GCA_009781815.1 Defluviitaleaceae bacterium | reverse complement strand
TCTCCTACCGTCATCCCGTGCTTGACACGGGATCTAATTGGAGAAGGACAGTCCTAGTTAGGGCTGTACACTATCCCACATAGATCCCGTGTCAAGCACGGGATGACGGCGGGGGTGTCAAGCATGAAGCATGTCAATATAATTTAACCTTGTAAGGAATGAGCCCTTGGCTGACTTGCGGCTTGCCTGCAACAAAAAATTATCCATTCCGTTATTGGGTTTGCACCTCCTCACGCCACCCCAAGCTCATGTGAATCTAATTTAAGCTAGCCTCATTTAAATATAGAGTATCCTGATGATAATTTCACTCATTACACTCACAAAACTATTTAAACTGTTTCACTATAACTCACAAAACTCACTAAACTAGAATGAAGGAGACCATAAATGAAAAAGATTTGGATGAAAGGCCCCAAGTGGATTAGAATAGGGGTATGCATTATTTTGGCTATTGGCTTTATACATATTCTTCATGCTATCACCCTAGATAGGATTATTCAATATAAAGAAATCACATTCTACTCCGAGACGTGGCCTATTGAGCTTGACGGCTATCGCATTGTTTTTGTAAGCGATACCCACGAGATATCTTACAGAAGGCTATCTCGAGTTGTGGACAATATAAACGCTTGGCAGCCTGATATATTGCTGCTTGGCGGTGATATAATGGCGTTGCAAGACGGCAGGGGAGGCACGCAACATTATAGGCAAACTTTAGGCTTGCTTGCGAGGGTTGACGCTGTTGATGGCATTTTTGGCGTAACGGGCAACCATGATGTTACTAGGTGGCTTTTTGATTTTATGGAAGAGCTTGAGATGACGCCGCTTTTGAATGAAGGCCTCCACATACACCCAGGGTTTTTTCTTGCGGGGGTGGATGATTACTGGGCGGGCAGGCCCTGCTTTGAAACGGCCACATATGGTGCAAGTGAAGGGGATTTTGTTTTAGCTATCTCTCACAACCCAGATGCGGTGATGAGTGGCGATACATCTAATGTAGACCTTGTTTTAAGCGGGCATACCCACGGCGGGCAAATAACGTTTTTTGGGCTGTGGGCACCATATTTTACTTTTGATAACTTTACAACCCACGGGCAGCGGTTTTTAAGTGGATGGTCATATGGAGACGACGGCACGCCAGTTTTTGTAAGCAATGGAGTAGGGGAGTATTTACCCAGGATCTTTGCCCGCCCGCAGGTGATTTTTTTGACTATGAGAAGTGAGTGAAATTAGAGCAGATGAGATTTAAATATTTAAAAGTTGCTTGCCATGGTAGCAGTTAGTGCTGGACGGGAGGCAACTTTTTTATTTTCAAAAACTTTTTGATATTTAGTAAATTCAAGCCCTATATATAAGTGGAGGTGGTTTTCACACCACACAGAGAGGAGGAGGTTTATTGAGTGATGTGAAGCAAGTTAAAAATGACCCAAATTCGTTTATCCAATCTAAAACCACAACAATACCAAGAGCCTTTATCGAGCATACCAAAATCAAATATATCCTCTACCATACAATAGAGGGCTTTAACTACGAAGAGCAACAGGCTATAATCTATTTTCATTTTTTAAAACTGCCTATTAAAGATATTGCTAAAGCAACTGACCTAGCCGAAAATTATGTTTTAAGTGCCATAGACCTGCACTTAGAAAGGCTTGAATCTAAGATAAACTTTTTTAAAAAATTTGTGCTGCATGATGTTGATGATTCGTTACAAGTTGAAGATATTTTCTTTCGGGAAGAGCATTAGGTGTAACATAGTTTTAATCTAAAAAGGTTATCATAGAAATTGTGAGGTGAATTAAAATTTCTACTATTAATGATGACAAAAAAATACACGACCCAACAGACCAGCCAAGGGGCGGCGGTGCATTGGTTTTTGATGAAATTTATGAGAAGTATTTTGCTTCCATTATTTTTGTGTGCCAAAAATTTTGCGATAGCAAAGAAGACGCAGAAGAGGTTGCACAAGATACTTTTGTTATTGCATCTAAAAAGCTTGACCACATAAAAACCGACACAACCTTGGCTTATTTGCGAAAAATAGCAATACGTGAAAGCTATAGAAAGCACAATGCAAACAACCACAGGCAACAGCTTATTGTAGCTTCAGACGAGGCCCTTGCAAACTACAAAGAGCTTGATGAGGATTTTTTGCCAGAGGAGGCTCTCCAAAACAAAGAAAAGCGAGCAAGGCTTGTAGGCACGGTGGAGGCGTTACCCAAAACCCAGCGTGATATGGTTTATATGTATTATTTTGCAGACCTTAGCGTAGCGGAGATTGCAAGCCTAATGGACTGCTCTGCACACAATGTGCGGCAGACGCTATATGTGGCCAAAAAAACCCTAAAGAGCAGGCTTGAAAAAGAGTTTGGCGGCAGGGTCTTCAAGAGCCTTGCTTTGGTGTCTATTGGTGCTTTGCTTCTTTCAGAGGAGCAGGCATTTGCCGCTAGCTATGCAGGTGCATTAGGTGCAAACCCGCCACCTGCCCCAAGGCCTATTAATTATTATTTTATCGGGGCTAGCGTTTTAGCTCTTTGTGCCGTTGTTGCTGCATCTTTATACTTTGCCTTGCGGCCAG
>WQVB01000206.1 GCA_009781815.1 Defluviitaleaceae bacterium | reverse complement strand
TTTTTCAATACCCTGAGCATCAGCTGTTTGATATGACGGTGTATAAGGATGTGTCTTTTGGACCAAAAAACTTGGGGCTGCCTGAAGAAGAGATTAAAGAGCGGGTGGAGAATGCCTTAAACATCGTTGGCATCGCACCTGAGCTTTACGAAAAATCACCCTTTGAGCTGTCTGGCGGGCAAAAACGCCGTGTGGCTATTGCTGGGGTGCTTGCTATGCAGCCAGATATTTTAATATTGGACGAGCCAGCCGCAGGCCTTGACCCGAGAGGGCGAGACGAGATTTTGAATCAAATAAAACATATGCACGAGACCTTAAACATCACCGTTATATTAGTCTCTCACAGTATGGAAGATATAGCCCGTTTGGTGCAGCGTATTTTGGTGATAAACCACGGCGAAATCGTGCTAACAGGCACGCCTAAAGAGGTGTTTTCGCAAATTGATGCTTTGGAGGCTATTGGGCTTTCTAGCACACAAACTGCCTATATTGTGCGTGATTTGAAAGAAAAGGGATTTAACTTGAGAGAAGATATATTCACCGTTGATGAAGCGGTGGAGGAGATTTTAAGAGCTTTAGAGAGTCAAAGGGGTTAGACAATATATGAAAATAACAATTGGGCAATACTATCCAGCGGACTCCTTTATACATAGGATGGACCCTCGAATGAAGCTTTTATGCACAATGCTTTTTATTGTGTTTATTTTCTTTATCAATAACTTTTTAGGCTATGCCGTGGCCGCCTTGTTTTTAACTGTGATTATACGCACGTCTAAAGTGCCTCTAAAGCTGATGCTCAAAGGCATGAAGGCTATATTTTTTATTATAATTTTTACCGCTGTGTTAAATATTTTCTTTACATCTGGCGGCACGGTTTTGGTGGAGGTGGGCTTTATCACCATCACCCTTGAGGGGCTTTTAAACGCTGGCCGCATGGCACTCCGCCTTGTTATGCTCATAATAGGCTCGTCTGTGTTGACCCTAACAACAACCCCCATACAGCTAACAGACGCCATAGAATACTCCCTAAAACCCCTAAAAAAAATCGGCGTGCCTGCCCACGAAATCGCCATGATGATGACCATAGCCCTTCGTTTTATACCCACCCTTATGGAGGAGATGGACAAAATAAGAAAGGCTCAAACAGCCCGTGGGGCGGATTTTGACACAGGGGGGCTTATTAAAAAAGCCAAAAGCCTAATACCCCTTTTAGTGCCGCTTTTTATCTCAGCTTTTAGGCGGGCGGAGGAGCTTGCCCTGGCTATGGAGGCACGTTGCTATCGTGGTGATGTAGGCCGCACCCGCATGAAACAAATGAAAATGGCCAAGAGGGACTACGCCGCCTTTGCCCTTATGGCTACATTTGTAGCGTCAATTTTTGTGCTAAACCATGTTGCATATATCCTCGCGGTGTGGTAAATGGGCATTTTGCTAACCATCGCTTATGATGGCACGGGCTATTGCGGCTGGCAGGTGCAAAAAAACGGCATAACCATTTGTGAGATGCTGGAGGGTGCTGTGTCTAAACTGCTAGAAGGGCAGCCCTTTGCCTTGCTAGGGGCAAGCCGCACAGACAGCGGCGTCCACGCCTTGGGGCAGGTGGCACATATAAGGGAGATGGGCGTCAAAACCAAAATCCCCCCTCACAAAATGCCCCAAATCCTCAACTCTCACCTGCCTGATGATATTGTAGTGAAAGATGCTGCTCTAGTGCCTGATGATTTTCACCCCATTAAAGACGCCAAATCTAAAACATATGTCTACAAAATCCACAATTCCAAAATCCCCAACCCGCTAACATCAAGATACACCACCCTTGTAGGCAAAAAGCTAAATGTAGACGCTATGAAAGACGCCTGCAAATATTTTATAGGCGAGCATGATTTTAAAACCTTTTCTGTGCCAAATTCTAACCCATTAATCAAAACCACGGTGAGGGAGGTTTATAACCTCCAAATAACCCAAAACAACGACCATATAGAGGTTTGGATAAGCGGCAACGGCTTTTTGCACAATATGGTGCGTATTATCGCAGGCACGCTAGTTGCCGTTGGCCATGGGCAGATAGAGCCAAACCAAATACCCCAAATAATAGCATCAAAAGAAAGAGACGCAGCTGGCAAAACCATGCCGCCCCAAGGGCTAACCTTGGTTGAGGTTTTTTATTCATAGACTGCCAAAAATCTTTCTAATTTTTTTCAAAAGATTTTATAAAAAACTATTGACAACTAATGGATGGTATGGTATTATGACTTTAAAGAATTATGACACTTTTTGTCATAACCAGTATTAGGTGCTTTTTGCGACCACAATTTCTTACAAAGTAGGTGAGCATTATGAACCCCTTAGGCCTTATGGAATCTGAAATTTTCAGAATAGTTAGAAAAACCCAAGGCATAACTCAACAAGCTGTTGCAGATGCCATAAACAACCATGTGCCAAAAATAAGCCTAATAGAAAACGGCAAGCTAAGCTTTCGCCCTAGCGAGATAAAAAGCGTTAAAAAGGTTTTGAATATTGAAGGCATGCCTACCACCCATGAGGAGAGGCTGGTTTTTGTTGAGCAGATACTGGCTTGGAGAGACAAGCTACCAACCCTTTCAAACGAAGAGGTTGAAGCTG
>WQVB01000205.1 GCA_009781815.1 Defluviitaleaceae bacterium | reverse complement strand
GGTTCGGGATGACGGTAGGGATGATACGGGATGACGACACTTGGGTTTGTTTCGACACACTCTATCGTGGGCTTATTTTACCCAAAATCAGCCTCGATCTACGGATTCGCGATCTATTTCTTGATTGAGAATATCGCCTTTTCTCCATTAATATCCCACTCTCTAGCAAACCCATCTTTAGCGTCGCTTGCAGCTATAGACAATGCCAAAACCTCACTAGAGATAAAATCTTTGTTCTTGGCGATTATATCTTCAAGCTTGCTAGATGTGTTGTATTCTATATGGATTTGGTCAAGCACCTCAAAATCCGCCTCTTTACGCATGGTTTGGATTTTTGAGATAACCTCACGCACAAAGCCTTCTTCTATAAGCTCATCCGTCAGCTCGGTGTTTAAAATAACCAAAAAGCCGTCTAAAACATGGCTGGCGTGGCCTTCTACTTGAGATTGCTCAACGAGAACATCATCCATAGTTAAGATAACATCTTTCCCTTCAATGGATAACTTTATACCATCGCCCTGCAAATCTTCAAAGAGAGCGTTGCCGTCTCCACCAGCCAAAGCGGCAGAAATCTTCGGTAATATTTTGCCATAGCGAGGGCCTAAAACTTTAAGGTTAGGCTTGATAACTCGCCCAACAAGATGCCCCACATCTTCAAGAGAAATTTCTTTTATATTTAGCTCCTCTTTGACAATGTCGAGAAACTGCATAGGTATATCATCTTTATTGTTAGCATTAATATACATTTTAGCAAGAGGCTGCCTGTTTTTAATATTCTCGTTGTTTC
Source organism: Defluviitaleaceae bacterium (assembly GCA_009781815.1). Taxonomy (GTDB): domain Bacteria; phylum Bacillota; class Clostridia; order Lachnospirales; family WRAX01; genus WQVB01. The sequence goes on along the minus strand of WQVB01000205.1, from coordinate 1,870 downwards.
TAGCTGTGCGGCCTGCAGATGTAATGCTTAAAGCCGCCCCCATGCTAGCTTCTAAGGCAAGGTCAATCAAAGTATCATCAGCCGTTGGGAAGTCGCATAAATGCACACTTTGAGGCGATGCTGGGTCTATAGCAACAACAAGGTTTTGGTACATCTCCTCCGCCATGAAGGGTATATAAGGGGCTAAAAGCTTGCTTAAAGTGGTGAGAGCTGTATGGAGGGTTACATAAGCGTCTATCTTGTCTTGCTCCATGCCAGACGCCCAAAAACGCTCACGGCTGCGGCGTACATACCAGTTTGAAAGGTCATCAACAAATCGAGAGATCTCCCTTGATGTCTCGGTTATTTTATAATCATCAAGCCCAGCGTCTACCGTCTTTATCAAGCTATTTAAACGAGACAATATCCATCTATCCATCACATTTTTATTGTCATTGCGGGCTCGATCCGCAATCTCACCAGCAGGATTAAACCCATCAATATTAGCATAAAGGGTGTAAAAGGCATAAGTGTTCCAAAGAGTACCTAAAAACTTACGCTTTACCTCGGCAATGGCGTCTTTATCAAAGCGATTTGGTAGCCAAGGGGCTGAGGTTGAGAAAAAATACCAACGAACAGTATCCGCCCCTAAATCTTCAACAATATCCCAAGACACTACATTACCCTTGCTCTTGCTCATTTTTACTCCCTTTGCATCTAGCCCATGCCCTAAAACTATAACGTTTTTGTAAGGGGCTTGGTCAAAAATGGCGGTGGAGATAGCCATAAGGGTGTAAAACCACCCTCGGGTTTGGTCAATAGCCTCTGATATAAAATCCGCAGGGAAGTTTTGCTCAAAAATCTCTTTATTTTCAAATGGATAGTGATATTGAGCAAAAGGCATAGAGCCAGAATCAAACCAGCAGTCTATAACTTCTTTTACCCTTGCCATATCTTTACCACACTTTTCGCAAGGTATTGTTATTTCGTCAATATATGGCTTGTGCAACTCCACTTGGCTGCAATCTTTGCCGCTTAGGTGAGACAGCTCTTCAACACTGCCAATGGCTATATGGTGCTTGCACTCACACTCCCAAACAGGCAGCGGCGTGCCCCAATAACGCTCACGAGATAAAGACCAATCTACAACACCTTCTAAAAACTTGCCAAAGCGGCCAGCTTTTACATTGTCAGGCATCCAATTAACCTTATGGTTATTAGCAAGCAAATTATCCCTTAGCTTTGTCATCTCAATAAACCACGCAGAGCGGGCATAGTAAAGAAGAGGCGTGTCGCATCTCCAGCAATGGGGGTAGTTGTGAGTGGTGTTTAAGGCCTTGTATAGTAGGTTGTTGTCTTCCATATACTTTATGATTTTAGGGTCGGCCTTTTTAGCAAATATGCCAGCCCAAGGGGTCTCTTCCGTTAGCTGGCCTTGTTCGTTTATAAGCTGCACAAAAGGCAAGCCATATTTTCTAGCTACACGGCTATCATCTTCGCCAAAGGCAGGTGCTTGATGAACAACACCTGTGCCTTCATCAAGTTTTACATAATCATCACAAACAACATAATGGCTTTTAACATCAAAGCTTACAAAGTCAAATAACGGCGTATATTCTAAATGCTCTAAACTCGCACCTTTAAAGACTTCTACAATCTCAAAATCTTCCCCTAACACGCTGCCAGCTAAAGCCTTTGCGAGAATATACACACTATCCCCCTGCTTTGCCCTTACATAATCTTCATTAGCATTTACGCACAAGCCCACATTAGACGGCAGAGTCCAAGGGGTGGTTGTCCAAGCCAAGATATATTCATCATCTTTGCCCTTAACTTTAAATTGAGCGATAACGGATTTTTCATGCAGCTCTTTATAACCTTGTGCCACCTC
>WQVB01000204.1 GCA_009781815.1 Defluviitaleaceae bacterium | reverse complement strand
CCTAAAACGGCACATTCAAGCTCCCTGCCCACAACTCTCTTTTCTACAATTATTTTGCTATCATAAGCTATGGCTTCGGCTATGGATGCTATCAGCTCTTTTTTGTTTTTTGCCATAGATATGCCTACAGAAGAGCCAGCATTAACGGGCTTGACAAAGCAGGGGTAGCCTATTTTATAGCGTATTTGCTTAAGGGCATCTTCCATATTGTTATCTAGGTAGTTTTTATCAAAAGTAAGGTAAGCCGCTTGCTTTATGCCCATTTTTTTAGCGATATCGTTGGTAAAGCCTTTATCCATAGCCACGCTGCTTGCAAGCACCCCGCTGCCCACATAAGGTATGCCAGACATTTCAAAAAGACCTTGTATGCTGCCGTCCTCCCCCCCTATGCCATGCAAAATAGGGAAGATGACATCTACATGCATAAGCTTAAACTTATCCCCCACCAGCCGCAAAATGCCTTTGTGGGCTGCATCAGGGCTTAAGATAGCTGGGGTTGCAAACCTCTCCCACGAGAGGTTTTTTATATTATCTCTTGGGCCATCATACAAAAACCATCTGCCATCTTTGGTAATATATATAGGCAAAATAAAATATTTTTCTTCATTCAGAGCCGCCATTATGGTGCAGGCAGACATTTTTGACACGTCATGCTCGCTGCTTTTTCCGCCGAAAATAACAGCTACAACTTTTTTATTCATTAAAGAGTCCCCTTCGTTTCTTTGTGTTTGCTATATAGCATTATATGCTAAATTCTAGTCCTTTGAAAGCAGATTGCCAACCTTTGCAAGCTCTTCAAATGTGAATCTTCTATATTGACTTTCTTCTAATGTGTCGTCTAAGGGTATGCCTGCAAAATGGGTGCGTTTTAGAGATAAAACCTTAATGCCGCAAGCCTCAAACATACGCTTAACTTGGTGAAATTTACCCTCACGAATAACAACCTCAGCCACTAGCCCTTCTTCATCTAAAGCAGACAAACCTGCAGGCATACATTTATATTCATCATCAACCAACACTATGCCATCTTCAAAAGCTTTAATTTCTTTATCGCCAATGGGGGCATTTAGCACAGCACGATATATCTTTTCTACATGCTTTTTTGGCGACAAAGCCCTATGGGCAAAGCCACCGTCGTTTGACAGCACCATAAGGCCTGTTGTGTCTTTATCAAGCCTACCCACGGGGAAGAGGTCGCACCAGCTATCATCCTCACTAAGTAGGTCTATCACCGTATCCCATTGGTCATCATATGTGGCAGATATAACCCCAGCGGGCTTGTTCATCATTATATAGGTGTACTTTTCATATTTTATTAGCTGGCTGGCCACATATATTGTGGATTTTTCAGGGTCTACGTGGGTTTCGGGCTTTTTTATAGCCTGCCCATCTACCGTAACCAACCCTTTTTTAAGCAGTTGCTTTGCCTCTTTACGGCTGCCAAAGCCCGTGTGGGCTAAAAGTTTATCTAAACGCATTTTGCTTCTCCTAAGTAGTTATTACCTAACCCTTCTATTATACATCTTCTACGAAAAAAAGCAAGTCTCTTAATTGATTTTTGGTGTTGGATATGTTATAATCATTAATAAAGCAAGAGATGTGCAATGTATCAGTTTCATATTTTTAAAAAAGGAGACAGCAAAATGGGTAACTTTCTTAAAAGGCTTTTAGACACCGAGACCGCACAAACCCTTTTCGGAGAGGAAGGGGTTAAAGGAGCAAAAAGGCTTTTTACTCCAGATGATAAAAATTGGACATGTGCTTATTGTGATTCTAAAAATACAAAAGAATCACTTGTTTGTGATAGCTGTGGTGCAAATCCAAAAGATGAATGATTAACAATTATACAGCACAAAATAGCTATAAGGCAGGGCATTTTATACGCCCTGCCTTATTTTTTTGAAAAGTTATAAATATCTTAACTAAATACCGTCTCTACACTATAACGTGCACCATCAACGCCAAAACGCATGCGGAGGATTGCAAAGCTGGGGTTGGCGACCATCTCGCCCTCTTCTCCACCTGCTATGTAGAAGTTTGGCAGGTTAATATACCGCACGCCATCCACGAGGGTGATGCTGTGGCTGTTGCCTGATGTAGACACTACAAAAACATCACGCCCAAGGCGGGTTTGCCCCAACACCATTTGGTGAAAAAGCTCTCGCTCTAGCTGGTTTGTAAAGTTTAGAGGCGAGTGGTTTGTATGTATGATGATTGTGTTGGCAGTTGTCGCCTCCAAAACATCCCTCATATTGCCCCAGCTGGCTGGGTTGTTTCTTGCAAAGCCGCCACCTGCAGCGTTAGCCTGCATCACCAATACATCTTGGCTATTCGTGTGGGCAAACTCTTCGATTCTATTGCCGAATATCGTATATGCTCTATCACGCATGCCACCAGCTAGCCCACGTGCTGCGTTTAAATCAGCATCATCATAAGCGTAGGGCTGGCCAATATAAGCTGCAAAGGTAATGTCTATCTCAGCAGCTGTTGGGGCTGTTGTAAAGTTGGTTAAGCGGCTATCTCTCGCTAAAGTAGAGGCTGGCATGCCCATCTCTTGCAAATGTGATACATCCGCAAAGCTTAAATTGTTAAAGTGCAGGGTGTGGCTTGCCTCTGCATCTTGCCTCAAAGAAACAGCACGAATGCCCGAAAGGCGGACTGGCAACGTGGCCACTG
>WQVB01000203.1 GCA_009781815.1 Defluviitaleaceae bacterium | reverse complement strand
TATATAAAACTCTTTGGTTTTTTAAGTAAAAATACCTTTGATTGTAAATAAAAACCCCCAACGAAAGGTTAGTTTCGTTGGGGTTTTTAGCCATCCTGCATCTATATTGCCGTGCCGTATTCCTCTAAGTCGCCATCCCATCCCTATCGCCATCCCACACCCCTACCGTCATCCCGTGCTTGACACGGGATCTAATTGGAGGAGGGCAGTCTTAATTGGGTATGCACTACACCAGTTTCGCCTGAAAAGCAAGGCTCAACCAAGGCATAGATCCTGAGTCAAGCTCAGGATGACGACTTAGGGGAGTGTGCGGGATGACGGTAGGGGTGGTACGGGATTACGAGTAGGGGTGCAGAATGGTGGAGAGGGTGAAGTTAGTTTTGGTTGTCGTTATCGCCATCGCAGTCGTCATCTTCATCATCACAGGGTGGAAGATTGCAACATGGCAATAGGTCGATAGGTAAAGTTACTATTGGGAAGCTAAGGTCATCCCATCCAGGACTACTAGGACTACCATAAACATCAGAAGTCATGCCGACCACAAATATTGTGGCACAGATTAAAAATAGACGTGATATTGTTTTTCTCATTTAGAATACATCTCCCTTTATAAACTGTAATTAAATATCGGCATTAAGGCGTTTACGTAATTTATTGACCTCTTTATACATTTCTCCAGCCTTCATTCTTTGGACTGTTCTCTCGAAATGCTCTGCGAGAAGCTCATAGGTTTTTATTGCTTCTAGTATAAAGTGATTTTCAAGTAAGTTGGGGATTGCCTCGTTTAGTAGATATTGAACATCTTCCTCTTTGTCTTGGGTTATCCCCTTGCTTATGCTGTGCATACTTTTAAGCCACTCGAGCCTATTTTTAGCTTTCTCGTTATCAATGTAAAGAGTTTCGACTTCTTCCATCAATTTTTCTGCCGATTTAAACTCTCTATTGCCTATCATGCACTCCGCTTTATTGTAAGATGACCACATGTAATATTCAGAGCCTTTTTCAAATAGAGTGCGAGCTTTTTCAAAGTGTTCTTTTCCTTTATCCCAATCTTCCGAATAAGTATATATCTTCCCTAAATCGTAGTGTGATGAAGCTATGTAGAACTCATTGCCAACACTTTCAGAGTAGTCAAGGGCTTTATATATAAGCTTTTCGGCTCTTTTTATCATTCCAATCTTAGCATAGTTTGAACCAAGAACTTTGTTTGCAAAAAAATAAAAAGCATTCAATCCATTGCTCTCGAAATTCCCTTTTGTAGCTTTTTCTAAAAATGTTATGGCGGCGTTTGGATAATTTAATTCAGAATAACCATACCCTATATTGCTGGCAGCTCTATATGTAAATATTGAGTTGAAATCCTTATTATTTTCAGCTATTCCATGAGCTTTTTTAAAAACTTCTATACCCTTTTTATAATCAAGGCTTCTAAATAGTATCCTGCCCTCATTATGATAATAATGATACCTATGCCTATCATCCATATCTTTATACTTCTTAGAAAGGGCTTTCATCTCTTGCTTAGCTTGCTCTACTTCGCCTTGGCTTAAAAGATAATCTACATTGTTTAGCTTATATAAGAGAACAAGCTCTAGGTCAGTATCTTTTAAATGCAAGGCAGGGGCTTGCTCTTCTAATGTAGCTTTTGCTTCAACAAAGTTACCTGATGCTAGTGCTAAGCTAAGGTGGGCTATTCTCTTCATAGAATATGCTACCTGCTCATCCGTCAAAGGTACACCCTCAACACCAAGGTCTTTTACAAGCACATCTATATCGCTTTGGTCATACTCATCTCTACTATTTTCTATATTAATCATTTTTGGCACGCCTATGCCTAATAGGTCTGCTATGTATTGTTGAGATTTCTTTTGGGTCTTTCTGATGGCTTTTAACCTGTGAGCTATTTCAGGGTGTTTGAGTTTTTTGTTGCTTGAAATATCCATCACCCCCATCATAAGATACATTTTTTCTTATAAGCTATAGCGAAAAACTACCATATTGCGACATTTATTTTGATGATATGTTTATGATAACACAGCATCCATAACTTGTCAAGTGTTTTTTAGAATATTTTTTATGTAAGCGAGATAAATTACGAGCATGGTGGGGGAAATTGAAAAACCGACAACCTGTTGGCTGTCGGTTTTTGCTTCTGTGGGTTATTTTTTATCTACAGTTGCTTCTAAAAGCCCCATAAAAAGCGGGTGTGGTCTGTTTGGCCTGCTTTTAAACTCTGGGTGAAACTGCACCCCTATATAAAAGGGATGGGTTGGCAGCTCTATGGCCTCTACCAAGTTGCCATCTACAAATATGCCGCTTACGGCAAGGCCTTTGGAGGTTAGCGTTTCTCTAAAGTCATTGTTAAACTCAAAGCGGTGGCGGTGGCGTTCGGATATATCTGTGGTATTGTAAAGCTTGGCTAGCAGGCTGCCCTCGCTTACACGACAGGGGTATGCACCCACCCTCATGGTGCCTCCAGTGCCTAAAAGACCTACCTGGTCTGGCATTATGTGTATAACGGGGTGGTCTGTGGCCTCGTCAAACTCGGTGGAGTTGGCTTTTGTGAGGCCGCATACATTGCGGGCAAACTCTACAACGGCCATGTGCATGCCTAAGCAAATGCCCAAAAATGGGGTGTTGTTTTCTCTTGCATATTGGCAGGCTGCAACCTTGCCCTCTATGCCCCTAGAGCCAAAGCCCC
>WQVB01000202.1 GCA_009781815.1 Defluviitaleaceae bacterium | reverse complement strand
ATTAGGACTAGAAGTAGGGCTATGGATTGCCTTAGCCTGAGGAGGAGCTTTGGGTTTGGGGATATTTTAAATGATATTTTTGAATTGCAGTTTGTCATTTGTGGGGTCTCCTTTGTGGGGTTTGGTTTTCGTTTGGTTTTGGTTGTGCTCTGATTTGCTTTCGATTGAATGTAGCTTTTGCAAATATAGCTTTTAAATCACCACCTTTTTTAATCTTTTTTAATGAGCTTATTTTATTATTCTATTTTTTATCCATAAATCTGACAGTTTTATTATACTTTTTCGGAAGCCGTATGTCAATATTAAATTTGAGTTTGATAAATTATTAATAAATAGATTTTAAAGAAGCCTCAACTATAATCCTCTATCTGAATCTTGAAAGCCATTGCAAAACATGCTATAATTACCCGCATAGATAACCAAGCTAATATAAATTTAGGCAAAAAGTTAGATTAAAGTTAGATTAGGTTGGTATGATGTTATTTAAGGGGAGGTGTTGTGTGTGAATGTGAATATTTTGGTGGTTGAGGATGATGTGATAATACAAGATATGGTTTGCAAGTTTTTGCAAAAAGAAGGGTGGTTTGTTGATGCTTGTGCAAACGGCGACGATGGGTTAAGCTTGCTTTATGACAAAGCGTATCAGTTAATTATTCTCGACATTATGTTGCCTGGCACAAACGGGCAAGAGCTTCTAAAGCAACTTCGCCAAATCTGCGATACGCCTGTTTTGATGATGACTGCACTGTCGGATGATGCTAATCAGCTACGAGCTTTTAACAACCAAGCAGATGATTATATAACAAAGCCCTTTTCTATGCAGATACTTGTAAAACGTGCACAAGCTCTACTTAGACGCAGCGGAGCCTTGAAAAAAGAAATACAAGCAGGCAAGCTTGTGTTGTTCCCAGAAACATACGCCACAGAATATGACGGCAACAAAATAACACTCACCCCAAAAGAGTTTGAGATTTTAGAGCTATTTGCACGTAATGCAGGCAAAATAATCAGCCACGAAACCCTGCTTACACGTATTTGGGGTTATGATTTTGAAGGCAACGAGGGGATAATTCACGCCAGCATGAAGAAGCTGAGAGACAAGCTGCCTTGCAGCATTATACGAACAATCAAGGGTGTTGGATATTGCTTGGAGGTAGGCGGGGATGATTAAGAGAAAGTTTTTTGGCATTTTTAGTAAGGTTTTTTTATACACCATGCTGATTTTATTATTCGTTATTGGTGGCATGTTTTTGCTTTTTTCAAATCAAATACAATCCACCATCGCCCTAACCCAGCAGCAACAGTTTTCTGAAACTTTGATGCGTTTTGTAGAGCAAACACAAGGGAGAACAAAAGAGGAAATCATTGTGCTCACGCAAGATTTTCATAGCTGGAACCCTTCTTTTGAGCTAAGCCTTTTAAACGAGAGAAGAGAGGTGTTATTTCAAACAGACGGTTTTGCAAGCAATATAATGATAAGCACAATCTCTAACGAAAATTTAGAGATTATGTCTGGCACATCCAGCGAAAGCGGTGATTTATCTATACAAAGATTTCAGATTGCACGGCAGACTGCGTTGTTGCCCATAGGGAATGGCTTGCATTTGCAAGTAGATGGTTCACTTTCGGGAGCTTCAATATATAGAGAGATTTTAGGAGGGGCAGCGTGGGTTTTCGCTATTGTTACTCTCACAAGCTTGCTTGCTGCGTTTTTCTTTGCAAGGCTAATCGCCAAGCCTATACAAAGGGTATCTTCTGACACGCACATGATGGCACGGCTTTTGCCTGTTGACCCTCCAAAAAAACGCAATGATGAAATAGGGCAGCTTTCAAAAGATGTGTATGCCATGTATGGTAGATTAAAAACTACAGTTTGCCAGCTAGAAAGGGAGGTTGAGCGTGTAAAGCTGATGGAAGAAAACCAAAGATATTTCTTCTCAGCCGCTTCTCACGAGCTAAAAACCCCCATCGCAGCAGTAAGTGGGATTTTTGAGGGGATGTTGAGTGATGTGATCACAAAGGAAGAATACCCAGTATACCTTCGAGAGGGTATGAGGTTGGCAAAGGAGCAAACTAAGCTTGTATCTGAGATATTGGAGCTGGTTAAGCTAGACGGCGAGATGCCTTCTTTAGAAAAAGAGCCGATAAATCTGCGTCAATGTTTGGAGGGTGTTTTAGAGCAACTTTCAATCCTTATTGAATCAAAAGAACAGCTGCTAACTATCAACGTGGCAGGTGATATAACCTGCCAATTAAATTATAGATTATTTTCAAAAGTTTTGTCCAACGTTTTGTTAAATGCTGCTCAAAACTCTCCAGAGCTTTCAGAAATTTGCATTACCACCAAAGAGGATGAAGGGCTTGTTTGCTTAACCGTGTGGAATGAGGGTGCAAAAATACCCGAAGGCATTATATCGAAAATTTATGAGCCCTTTTATCGTGATGATGAAGCCCGCACCGTAGGAGAAGGGCGAAGCGGCCTTGGGTTAACAATCGTTAAAAAAGCTCTCGATTTGATGGAGTTGCCCTTTGAAATAAAAAATGCTGATGGCGGGGTTTTGTTTCAAATCAACATCCCAATATAGCAAAAGTCAATAAAATAACCAAAAGCCGATGGGGAGACCTGTCGGCTTTTGTTATACATAAACTAATAGATTTATCCATTAATCATAATTAGAGGCAACCCCCCCTACCGTCATCCCGTGCTTGACACGGGATTTAT
>WQVB01000201.1 GCA_009781815.1 Defluviitaleaceae bacterium | reverse complement strand
GAATTTAAAAAGGTATAAATCGACACACAGCATCACCTTGCATCCCATCTCCAATCATTCTAGTTTGCTGATTACTCAAGCTTGTCATTGCGGACTTGATCCGCAATCTCATTATACTAATTACCAAAAAGCAACAATTGTAAGCCTAGAGATTGCGAAACAAGTCCGCAATGACGACTCAGGGGCTTGCGATAGACCTGTAGCGAAACCTCCCCGCATCGTCATCCCCAACTTGATTGGGGATCTCCCTATACTGATTGCTTACTAGGTTATACGTTATGCTAGGGAGATCCCGTGTCAAGCACGGGATGACGATGCGGGGAGGTTTCGCTATAAATTTAATGATGACTAAAACAAGACTCGCAATGACGATGCAAAGTGCATGATGATGCTATAGCTGCACATGGAGTATAATTTCAAAAACGAAAGGCGGTGTATCGCCATGAAAATAGCCATTATAGGCGGTGGAGCAGCGGGGATGATGGTGGCCATATCCGCCTCTATCCACAACCCCGCCGCAGAAGTTTTGCTGCTTGAGAAAAACAAAACCTTAGGCAAAAAGCTAGCCATCACAGGGGGTGGCCGTTGCAATATAACAAATATTTGCAGCACAGAAGAGCTTATTGAAAAGGTTATACAAAACCCTCGCTTTTTATATGGAGCTTTAAATGCCTTTACAAGCCAAGATTTGCTTGACATGCTGCATAAAGCTGGCCTTAAGACCAAGGTTGAAGAGAGCGGGCGCATCTTCCCTACATCCGATAACTCACAAGATGTGATAGATGTATTTGAGAGATATTTACTAGAGGGCAAAGTGAAGATTTTCACAGACCATATAGTGGATAATGTGGAAAAAATAGAAGGAAAATTCATGATAACCACAAAAGGCAAGCAGATAGAGGTAGACAAGCTTATTATAGCCACAGGCGGCTTATCTGCCCCTGCAACAGGCTCTACAGGCGATGGATACACCTTCGCCAAAGCCCTAGGCCACAGCATTACCCCAGAGCTAAAACCCGCTATAGTGCCTCTAAAAACAAAAGAAAACTGGCCAAAGCAGCTGCAGGGCGTGTCTATATCGAATATAGGCGTAACTCTAAAAGCGGGGGATAAAACTGCCTTTAAAGGCGAGGGAGATATTATTTTTACTCATTTTGGCGTGTCTGGCCCCGTTGTTTTGCGGGCTAGTAGCTATCTAAGTAAAAACGCTACACTCATCCTCGACCTGCTCCCTCAAAAAAACGAAAAGGAGCTTGAAGCCTACCTTTTGGCGTATTTTAAAGCTAACCCTAATAAAGCAATCAAAACCTGCCTCGAAAGCTTGCTGGTTAAAAAAATGGCTCACACAATATTAGAAATATGTAATATACATGAAGACACAAAAATCAACAACATAACAAAAGAGGCTAGAGCAAGCTTGGTGCAAGCCTTCAAAGCTCTACCTTTAACTATAACGGGTACACATGGCTTTGCCACCGCCGTTGCCACCGCAGGGGGCATCCCTACAAAAGAAATCAACCCGAAAACAATGGAGTCTAAGATAACAAAAAACCTCTATCTTGCAGGTGAGGTGATAGACATACACGCCCACACGGGGGGTTATAATTTGCAAATAGCCTTCTCTATGGGGTATGTAGCGGGCAAGTGTGCTGCATTGGTGGAGTGAAAAGAGACGCCGCCATGCAAGGTTAAGCCTTAAGTCGTTGTCCTGAATTCACGTCAATTTAATTAGAGGCAACCACCCCCACCGTCATCCCGTGCTTGACACGGGATCTATGTATGATAGTGTAGAACCCCAATTAAGCCTGCCCTTCTCCAATTAGATCCCGTGTCAAGCACGGGATGACGGTGGGGGTGGTTTCGCTACAGGTCCATCGTAAGCCCCTGAGTCGTCATTGCGAACTTGTTTCGCCTAAAACCAGGCTCAACCTACGGATCCGCAATCTCTAGGTTTACAATTGTTGTTTCTTAGCAATTGGTATAAATGAGATTGCGGATCGAGTCCGCAATGACGAACCAAGATTAATCTGCTCCGATTAGATCTGATCCTACCCTTGACTTGGTTGGAAGCGTCAACCCTACAACATATCATTCCAATTTGCCCATCTACCCTGTAGGGAATGGATTTATCCATTCCGAATAATTGGGATAGTGCCTACCAATCCTTCAGCTAGATTATGCGGAGTGGATGAATCCACTCCCTACAGGGTAGATTGGAATGATTTGCAGGAACAACAAAAGAGCCACTATTAGATAAGTGGCTCTTTTGTTGTTTTGCTATTCCGCCCCAAAAGGAGGGGGCGAAGATATACCTTGCCCATACTCCATCTCCCCAGCCAAGATATCATCATCTGGGTTGCCGTGAAAATATCCATATGGGTTTGGGTTGTATGCCTCTATCGTGTCATCATCATAGTGATGCGGCACGGTGCTATCCCAATAATCATTATCCACAAAAGGGTTAAAGAATGTTGACTCTTCTCTAGGTGCTTCTCTATGGGCGTCTCTTATAGCTACATTGCCCACCAGCTCTTGCCAGCCTCTATCACGGGTGATGAAAGAGCGACGCTCTATGCGGTGGGGGGGCGTCCATTGGCTTGGCAACAGGCCTGTGTCGATCTCTACATATTCATGCACGCATATTGTGCATTGGCTAACAGGTGCTGTGCCTGGTGCAAACAGCTCGCTACGCACACCTGAGCCATCAAAACAAGCAGCACTAGGCAAAAAGCCCGACACAGCACAAACCT
>WQVB01000200.1 GCA_009781815.1 Defluviitaleaceae bacterium | reverse complement strand
TCGCCCATTGCCATAAGCATAACCGCTACCATACCCGTCGCCAGAGCCTCGCAAGCAACCGTGTCTTTCTCCATCTCCATAGCCTTTATAAAGTTTAAGCATTTACAAAGGCCCCTTTAAACTCATACAAGTTAACACTTGGCAAAATTGCATACACGTTAGATAAAGGAAAATACACCTCTTCTTTTTCATCAAATGTGTCTAAATACACTATTGCGTCTTTATCTCCTCGAGCTACCCCTGGCAGACCTTTGCCCCCTTCAAAACGTCTAAACATAGCACATTTTGTGCAAGCAATGTATCCGCTAGGTGCTGCAACTTCCTCTCCGAAAAAATAAAAGCCCCCTGCTATGGTAAATATCTTCCAGTTACTCATATTAACCCCCCCTACTCCGCCATATATACGTATTGTTAATATTATAACACACTATGACAGATTGAGTCAACAACAAAATAAAGTAAGGGATGGGCAAATGTGCTGATTATCTCCCCTGTGTCATCCTAAGCTCTTGTCAGGGCTTGATTCAGAATCCCCTTTTTTCTGAATTAGTACGACTAGGGAAATCCTATGTCAAGCACGTAACACGTCAATCTAATTTAATCTTCTAGGAAATGGACTTATCCGCTAATTATAATTAGAGGCAAACACGCATACCGTCATCGAGCCTGCTATTAGCCCTTGGTATCCCTGATACCACAGGCGGAAGGGTAAAACTTAACTAGGGATGTCAAGCACGGGACACGTGAATCTAATTTTAATTAGCCTCATTGAAATATAGAGTGTCCTAATGATAATTTCACTCATTGCACTCACAAAACTTTTTAAACTGCTTCACTATCACTCACAAAACTCACTAACTTAGATTGCCATGAACACGGGATGACAGTTCAGCACGCCATAGCCCGCCTATTTGCCTAGTTGCCAATCAACAGCCCCTCGCCCCTGCTCCTCCAAAAACTCATTAGCTTTAGAAAAATGCTTACTTCCAAAAAACCTACCGCCAGCTAAAGGGCTTGGGTGAGCCGCCACAAGCACCTTATGCTTGCTATCAGCTATCAACTCTCGCTTCTTCTCCGCATCCCTACCCCACAGCATGAAAACCAGCGGCTGGGGGTGGTTGTTAAGGCTTTTGATTATATGGTTTGTGAAACTCTCCCACCCTTTTTGAGAGTGAGATTTAGACGCACCAGCCCTTGCCGTTAAAACGGTGTTAAGCAACAGCACCCCTTCTTTTGCCCAATCCATCAAATACCCATTATTGGGCACCTCAAAGCCCAAATCTTCGTTTAGCTCTTTAAAAATATTTCGCAAAGAAGGGGGTATCTTGGCAGAAGGTTTAACAGAAAATGCCATGCCGTGGGCCTCTCCTGGGTTTATGTAAGGGTCTTGCCCTAGAATAACGACTTTAACATCTTTATAATCCGTATGTCTAAAAGCCGAAAAAACCTCTTCAGCAGGGGGGTATATGGTGTAGGCTACATACTCCTGCTTGAGAAAACCCATAAGCTCTCTAAAATATACCTCATCTTTTTGAGAGGCTAAAATACCTTCCCAATCATTACCCAACTTTTCTCCAAACAAGATTATCGCCCCTCTTCCGAATTTATTTTGCCATTATGTGCATAATAACCTTAACTACGTAACACAACAGGAGGTTTTTATGCGGCGTTTCCCTAATTTCTTTTATTATTTTGCAGGCACTATATGCCTTGCTTTTTCGGTGTTTTTAATATTTAACATGAGCAGCTATCCAGAGAGGCTAGCAAACAATATGGTTTACCATCGCATAGACACAAGCTATAGAAGCTTTTATGATGTGAATATACCCCCATATACTCTAAACCAAGATGCCTTGCGGCAAGCTGGCGTCTACCTGCCCATATACTCCATAACCTATGAGGAGGATTTAGGGGAGTTTTTATCATCCTTTTCAATGGAGCATGCCACTATCACCCCTAGTGAAGACTATTTCGTTGCCAAATATGATGGCAGACTTTTAAGGGTATATAAAAACCTAGACCTAATAGAGTTTGAGCAAAGCCCCTCTTCCCTCTCCACAGACCCTTTTAAGCCCCCTATAACCAACAACCAAGCCCTAGACATAGCAAACCATTTTATAGTAGCTCACTCTTTTTTACAACAGCCCTTTAGCACCCATATATCTAGGGAGGCAGGCATAATAAACATCACCTTTACGCCCCTTTTAGGCAAGATTGAAAACCAAGCCTTCCCCACCACTATCACTTTGGATGAGGCGGGCAATGTGCTACATTTTAGGCATTTTTATTTTGAATATGAAGAGCTGGCAAGAGGCGATATCATAACCGCCCATATGGCTCTCTCTTACCTGCCGCAAGACCATATAGAGCAAATAACCATAACAGGCTATCACCTAGCCTATGTGTTTGAAGAAAGCATCCTACAGCCTGCTTACATTTTCAAAGGCCACTACCCCGACGGCAGCCCCTTTGAATCACAGGTATCTGCCTTGCGGTTTTATTAGGCGAATCATCCCCTAGTCGATGTCATAGCTCCCCTTGCCGTCATCCCGTGCCCTTGGTTGAGCTTGGTTTTAAGCGAAACTTGACACGGGATCTAATTGGAGCAGGGCAGGCTTAGAATTGACCCTGTAGGGAATGGATTTATCCATTCCGCTATATTTAGAGAAGGATTATTATCATGGTTTAGGGGTGCAATTTCGGAACGCATAAATCCACTCCCGATACATTATAATATCAACTGCAACAAAAACAAATAGCTCAAAAGCTTAATCTCTGATAAGATGTAGTTACCACACTAATCATCGAAAGGAGATATGATAG
>WQVB01000199.1 GCA_009781815.1 Defluviitaleaceae bacterium | reverse complement strand
CACGGCTAGTGGCTGCAGAGCAAGCAAAGGGCAACACGGGCAATATGCGTCGCTTGCTTTATATGTCTTTAAGCATTGTTTTGGCTCTATCCCTTTTGTTGACGGGGGTTTTGTATTTTGGTGCAGGCTTTATAGGGGCGAATATCTTAAACGAGCCTAGGGTAATCCTCTCTTTACGTATACTATCATTCTCTTTTGTTTTTATGGCTTTAGGCTCTTGTCTGCGTGGGTACTTTTTAGGCTTGCAAAAAACCGCAGTGCCTGCCACAAGCCAGATTATAGAGCAAATGGCACGTATAGGCGTTATCGTTCTTTTGGCTGGGTTTTTCATACCCTGGGGTTTAGAATATGCCATAGCCATGGCTGCCCTTGGTATTGTGGTGGGTGAAGCCTTGTCTTTCGGCTATGTCTTTTTCTCATATAGGTTTGGCAAAAAATCCCCCTCAAAGCTTCCAAAAAAGCCACCTACAGTAGGCAGGCGTGCAACTTTGCTTGCCATCGCAGCAATGGCAACCCCCCTCACCTTAAACCGTGTTGCGTCATCTTTTTTAAGTAGTGTAGAAAATATTATGATACCCAGCAGGCTACAAGTATACGGCATGGCGGCAGAAGAAGCAATGGCAACCTTCGGGAGGATAACGGGCATGGCCATGCCTTTAATTTTCTTTCCCTCAGCCGTTTTGGTGGCCTTGTCCGTCTCCTTGGTGCCTTCTATATCTGAAGGCATAGCACTAGGGCATACCAAGAGGATAAACTCAACCATATGCAAATCCATAGTTTTCACCAGCATAATAGCCTTTGGTGCAGGGCTTATATTCGTGGTGCTGCCTGACGAAATCGGCCAATTGGTATATAGAGAAAATCTAGGGCAAATCTTGCTATTGCTTGGCTTTATGTGTCCATTTTGGTATCTCAACATAACCCTAAATGGTCTTTTAAGTGGCTTGGGGGAGCAGCTTTTTATCTTCCGCACTGGTCTTTTGTCTTCAGGCATCAACATCGCCTTTGTGTTCTTTTTCGTGCCTATATATGGCATACATGCCTTTTTGATGGGCTGGCTCATAAGCCTTTTAATCGTAACAATTTTAGACATACGCCGCCTTAAAAAGGTTGTGGATATTAAAATAGATATATCAAGATGGTTTATAAAACCCGCCATTGCAGCCCTATTTTCAGGATTAATAGTCAATCTCATACATAATCGCGTTATATCAGCAACCTTACCCCCTCTGCCTGCCGCTATTTTGTCTCTCATCTTTTTGATGACCTTATATGCCATAGCTATAATTGGCTTAAAGATTATTTCTTTAAAGGAAGTTAAAGGGATGATTAATTTTAAGAAATAGAGTTCGCCCCCGCTCTTGGGTGCCCCGCAGGGGCACCCAAGAGCGGGGGCGTTGGGTTGTTTTGACGGCAGAGCCGTCAAAACAACCCAACGAGGGGCTTCACTTCCCTCGTTATTGTAGTGTGTGAGCCCCTCGGCCGAACCTATCGCCGCTATAGCCGCCTGCGAGAGTCTAGGAGGCTATCTGCGGGCGGGAGAGGCATGTTTATCTCATCTAGCTCACTACGGGGGTGGGGCAGATAGCCTCCTAGACATACTCACCTTCATAAAACAACCCCTATAGCCTTATGCTAAAGGGGTTTGTTGTTATCTCAAAACACTATATAAAGCATCCACCAACGGATACATGGCATTTTTCGCCTCTCTTTGGGTGTTTCTTTGATCTCCAGCCTCCACCAGCAAAGCCCGAGGGAGGAAGTGGGTGCTATATCTAAAAGCATTTAGATATATTCGCCTAGTCAAGCCAGGGTGTGCCTCATTTAAAGCCATCTGCATTTGAAAAGAAAAAGCCAAATTCGCCTCACGGTTAGGGTTGGGCAGGTGATAAATATTCGTAGGCACTCCATTCACATTTCGCATAGAAAGCCCATTTACAAACATTAACCTAGCCGTCCGCCTGCCTTCTACATATGTTACCAAAAGGGGTGCAGTTTCTAGCAGACCATCCCTATGCAAATCTATAATCACCTCTATAGATGGGTTCTCCTCCAAAATACGCCAAATATACTCCTCCTGCCGCTCATACGCCCCCATTATATGAGACTGTCCATCAACTATATCAAAGCGGCGGGCATAGTGTATAGCAGGTATGCCCCTATCATTTAGCAAATCCGCCAAGTAAGCCCCCACCCCTACAATCCCCGTCCACATATCGAGAGGGTTAGAGTCTATAAACATTTCGGTGCTATGGGTATGGAAAATAAGCACACGTGGGGCGTCTGGGTCTGCCAATGGGGTCAACCTTAAATCCCTCTCCATAAAGCTCACCGCATCAAATATCTCTTGCGAAAAAATAGTGCGTGGGTCTACTGTATAGATATTGCTCACTAAAAAATTAGGGTTTTGCAAATCATCTATATTAGGCATTTCAAATATACGTGGGTATATAGTGTCAAGGGCCATTTGCATATTGTCATAGTTGGTGCTAAAATCCACCTCTATATCATTAAGCCCAAAAACCTGCACTACATTAACAACACCCTCCTCACCATCAAAGTCAGGCTCAAAAGAAAAATCCCCAGGGCTTAAAGCCATAACATGCCCATAATGAGGCAATCCATTGTTCAAAAAAATCTCCCCAAAAACTATATCATTAAAAAAAGACATAGCAAAAAGCAGCAAAATAGATAAAGCCACCCCCACGCCAACAGCCCTTTGTCTCCTCTCTTTGTCCATTCTCCTTCATCCCCTCCGTTATTAAAACTCATCTTCTAAAATATGCCCCCACGCCAAAGCTTAGAACCTCTTGTCCACAAAAAAT
>WQVB01000198.1 GCA_009781815.1 Defluviitaleaceae bacterium | reverse complement strand
GGGATCTAATTGGAGAAGGGGAGACCTAGTTGGGTTTGCACTTTCCCACATAGATCCCGTGTCAAGCACGGGATGACGGTAGGTGTGATAGCACAATCAAGACGATTTGCAACACCCATTCAAGCAACACACTTGACATTTCTTCATCTATATGTTGTAATTAGGCTATGGATAAAAACAATAAAAATAACGAGAGGCAAATAGCTTTTTTAGCCCTTTGGGATATTACACACAATGGAGGCTACACAAACATTGTTTTACGGCGTGTTTTGGCAGACAGCCCCCATTTAAACCGTGTGCAAAAAGCCTTTGTAACGGAGGTTGTGTCAGGCACTATACGCAATATTATGCTACTTGACCATATAATAGCCCACCACTCTAAAGCCCCTCTCAAAAAGATAAAACCGAAAATTTTAAATATTTTGCGTATGTCTATTTATCAGCTAAATTTTATGGACAAAGTGCCTACTTTTGCTGTTTGTGATGAGGCGGTAAAGCTAACGAAAAAGTGTGGCCTAGCCCCTCTTGCAGGCTTTGTTAACGGCATTTTACGCAATATAAAGCCTTTAGACGAAATACCCATGCCATCCATAGATGGCGAGCCTATAGAGCATCTTGCTTTAAAATATTCTGCCCAGCGTTGGATTGTAAAGCATTTTGTAGAGGAGCTTGGCATCCAAGAGGCCGTTGGCGTGTTAGAAGCCGCTTCTAAAGGCACATCAAATATAACCATATGCGTCAACACCCTCAAAACCACGACTCAAGAGCTTCAAAAGACCCTTGAAAGCGAAGGTGTGGTTGTGTCGCCTACATCTTTGCCTAATGTGCTGCAAATCTCTAAAACGTCAGATATTAGTCAGCTTGACAGCTTTAAGGCTGGGCTTTATCATGTTATGGATTTTTCGGCCGTTATGGCCACCCATATAGCCTCGCCTGCCATAAAGTCCAAAATAATCGATATTTGTGCCGCCCCTGGGGGTAAATCCTTCGCTTTGGCATATGGCGGGCATGATGTATTGTCTAGGGATGTACACCCCCATAAAATCAAGCTTTTGGATGAGGGCGTTGCTCGCCTTGGGCTTGAGGGCGTTGCCACACAGCTGGCTTGCGGCACAGTTTTTGATAAAACTTTAGAAACCACGGCAGATTTGTTGGTGATAGACGCACCCTGCTCTGGCCTTGGCACTCTAGGTCGCAAGGCGGATATAAAGCTTCGCAAAGAAGAGGAGGGTCTTGAGGTTCTAGCACAGCTTACAAAAGAGATAATCCAAAGCTCCTATAAATATTTGAAAATCGGCGGCAAAATGCTGTTTTGTACCTGCACCATTTCAAAAGCTGAAAATATTGATAATTTTAATTGGATTTTAGAGAATTTGCCTTTTAAGCCAGTTGATTTTAGTGATAAGCTGGCTCTGGATACAGCTAGAGAGGGCTATGTGCAGCTATTGCCAAGGCATTTTAATAGTGAAGGGTTTTTTATAAGTCTTTTGGAGAGGGTTAAATGATGGCTACCCTCCTTGGAATCATTCGCCTCAAATCGTCATCCCGCACTTGATGCGGGATCTCCCTATACCAATCACTTGCTAGGTTGTACGTTGTGCTAGAGAGATCCCCAACCAAGCACGAGACACGCCATCCCAATACTCTTTGTAGGGAATGGATTTATCCATTCCGCTATTGAATCTGCATCTCTCTATCCTTAAGCAAGATGAGACGGAATGGATAAATCCATTCCCTACAGGGGTAGATTGGAATGGCGTGAGCTAGGGATGACGACACTTGGGTTCGTTTCACTACAAGTCTAATAACAACTCATATTCAGAAAGGAAAGCCATGGATAAATTTGATATACGCTCAGCAGCAGTTGACGAAATAAGCGATTTTATGACGAAAATAGGCGAAAAGCCCTATAGAGGCAAGCAAATTTTTAGTTGGATCAACAATAAGATGGTGGATTCTTTTGACGAAATGACGGATTTATCTAAAGATTTACGTCAAAAACTTATGCAACATGCCTATATAGCCCCTATATCTATTGTATCTTTGCAAGCCTCTAAAGAAGACGAAACAAAAAAAGTCTTGTTTGAATTGCAAAATTATAGTAGAATGGATAATGATGCCGTTGAGGCTGTTTTGATGCATTACAAGCATGGGTATTCTGTTTGCTTATCAACCCAAGTGGGCTGTGCTATGGCTTGCGACTTTTGTGCATCTGGTCTTATGGGCTTAAAGTATAACTTGACCGCAGGGCAAATGACAGCACAGTTTTATCACCTTGCAAAAATGGCAGGCCAACGCATCTCTAACCTAGTTTTAATGGGCATTGGCGAGCCTTTGGATAATTATGACGAGGTGCTAAAATTCATCTCCATCATCAACCACCCCCTCGGGGTTAACCTTGGGCAACGGTCTATAACCCTTTCAACCTGCGGCCTTGTGCCTAAAATTTATAGGCTGGCTGAGGAGGATTTGCAAATAAACCTTGCAATCTCCCTCCACGCCCCTAACGACCAAATACGCAGGCGTTTGATGCCTATAGCTAGAAAGTATGATATAGACGCCCTTTTAGAAGCTTGTAGGGCCTATGGGCAAAACGGCAGGCGTATAACCTTTGAATATATAATGCTTGATGGGGTAAACGACCATAAAAGCCACGCTATAGAGCTGGCACGCCGCATAAAAGAGCAAATGGCAGGTGTGCAAACCCACGTAAACATCATCCCTGCTAATGACGTGCCTGAAAAAGGGTATGGCAAAAGCAGCCCATCTGTTGTTAGGCATTTTGTTGAAACTCTTCAAAAAGAGGGCATAAACACTACTGTGAGAAGAGAGC
>WQVB01000197.1 GCA_009781815.1 Defluviitaleaceae bacterium | reverse complement strand
TCGTCATCCTGAGCTTGACTCAGGATCTAATTGGAGAAGGGCAGTCTTAATTAAGGTATGCACTATCCCACATAGATCCTGAGTCAAGCTTCACTTAAAAATAAGTTCAATCAAGGGCTCAGGATGGCGTTATGGGGAAATAGCATGGATTATCTATAATAATTTCGCAACGAGTCTAATGACAACTCCACTCATTACACTCACAAAACTATTCAAACTGTTTACACTATCACTCACAAAGCTCACTAAATTAGATTTAGGAGATTTTAAGCATATGACAATCAAAAAGGAGTGATCCATATGAAAATGTTCTTGCCATGGAGGACAAGAAGTCTTTCGGAGGCTTAAAGCAAAAACTAAGCAAACCGATAGGAGAAAACTAAATATGAAAATAATTTACACGGATAAAATAGATGGTCTAACCCCTCAAAACCTTGAGGGGGGCTTTTTTGTAGGTTGGCAAAAGAAGGTTACACCTGCACAACATTTGGGCATACTCATCAATAGCTACAAGGCTTGGGTCGCTATTGATGAGGCGACTGGCAATGTTGTAGGTTTTATCAACGCTATTTCTGACGGGGTTTTGTCGGCTTATATACCTTTGCTTGAGGTGCTGCCAACGCATCAAAGGCAGGGTATTGGCAAAGAGCTTATAAGACTTATGATTGCGGATTTGTCCAAGTTTTATATGGTCGATGTTATTTGTGATGAAAATGTGCAGCCCTTTTATGAAAGCTTTGGGATGTTTAGGCACAAGTCTATGATTTTAAGAAATCACGAATAACTAGCTTTCTTGTGCAATACACTTTAGAAAGGGGCGTGTACAATCGCACCCTTTCGTCATCCCGCACTAGATGCGGGATCTCACTATACCAATCACTAAAGGGTAAATGAGCAATACTAGGGAGATCTCAAGCCAATACCGAATCAAGTTTCGCCTGAAAGTCAAGGCTCAACCTAGGGTTCGGTGTAGGGTTTAAGATGACGAAAGGTGCATGTGCACACCTTTAAACTTTTTTGGAGAGTGGATATTATGGATAAAAGAATAAATTATTTACTAGGCTTGATATCTGGCCTTGCCCTTGCGGTTATTTTGTGGGTAGCTGTGGTGCCTCTTTTTTCTCAAAATGTGCCTGCTGGCTCTTCATCTTCTGCGGCCGTTAGAAGAAACAACCCCCATGCACCCTCTCCAGAGCTGGAGGATGCACTAGCAAGGCTAAACCACATACACCAAATTATAAACACTCACTATATAGGAGATTTTGACGTAGACCTTGCTATAGAGATGATGCTGGCAGGCTTTGTTTATGCCGCTGGCGACCCATACACCGTATACAAAACCCAGCAAGAGTTTACCGCCTTTAGAGAGCATAACAACGCCGCTTTTGTAGGCATTGGCATTAACATCACCACAGACCCTTACGACAACCGCATAAAAGTCATCACCCCTTTTGAAGGCAGTCCTGCCATTAACGCAGGCATATTGCCTGGAGACAAAATAATCCGTGTTGATGGCCATGAGGTGTTTGGAGGCAGCGGCACAAACGAAGCCATAAGCATGATGCGTGGTCAAGAGGGTACAGAGGTTGTTGTAACCGTCCTTAGAGAGAGTGAAAACACCACCTTTGACGTAACCATTGTAAGAGAGACCATACGCATAGAGACGGTACGTCATAATGTGATAGATGGCACAAACACAGGCTACATCCGCATTACGCAATTTTCTCAAAACACCTACTCGGCTTTTGAGGCGGCATTTAACAGCCTGATGGCACAAGGAGTAGATTCGCTAATAATCGACGTTAGAAACAACGGCGGCGGCAGCCTCGATGCGGTAAGCTCTATAGCTGATATGCTTGTGCCTGAGGGCATTATAACCTTTACCGAAGACGCAAACGGCAGGCGAACATACACCAGGTCAGATGCTAGGCAGATAGAGGTGCCTTTGGTTATGCTTGTTAACGGTAACTCTGCCTCGGCTTCAGAGCTTTTAGCAGGTGCCGTTAGAGACAGGGGAGTGGGCGAGATTTTAGGCACAACTACCTTTGGCAAAGGCCTTGTGCAAAGCATCTTCCCCCTAGCGGATGGCACGGCGGTAAAGGTTACAATCGCTAGATACTTTACCCCTGATGGCATATGCATAAATGGCGAGGGCATTGTGCCAAACCACTATGTTGAAATGCCAACAGAGTTAACAAACAACCTAACCATGCTAGCACAAGGGGATGATGTGCAGCTACAGGCAGCGTTGGAGCTGTTGCGAACCATGAAAGCTGCACAAAACTAAAAACACAATAAAAAGTGGGCTTATAGCTCACTTTTTTGGTATATAGCTTAGAAAAATATATAGTTTTCGCATTTTTTGGTATGTAAACTTTAAAAAAATATTGACAGAGGAATAAAATGGTGATATAATAGTACCAAGGATAGCTTTCCAAAAATACATGGTATTTAAAGGAGGGCTCTTTGTGCTTAAAAAATATTGCTCCGCACACTTGCTCTGAAGGTTTGACTTCTCGCATTATTAAATATTTAGTTAACAATAGGCGATTAGTCAAATGAAAAAATGATTATTGAGAGGAGTAAATGTATGAAAAAAAGAGGATTTATAACCAAGGGAATAGCTAGCATATTTGCATTGGCATTATTGGTGATTGTGTATAACTCAGATGTCTATGCGGAAACAACTAGAGACATAGATGATTTTTTAAGGATTGTAGAAGAAATAGCACAAGAAAGACCAGCTGTGATTGTGCCTTTTGGTGCTGATGAGCTTACAGTTCAAAGTATCTTGTTTAATGACGTTATGCAAAATGTTTTTATGGAAGCTCATAATAGAGAAATTCTAGAAGGAAGCTTTAATGGGACTTTCACAACTACAGGTT
>WQVB01000196.1 GCA_009781815.1 Defluviitaleaceae bacterium | reverse complement strand
GAACTTAAAGCTCTAAACCCTGATAACTACTAAAACCAAAACGACGCTTGCTTTGTCTTGCGTCGTTTTCTCTTCTTGTAAATATTTTTCCCAATACGAGGTGTAAAATGGACGATATAAAAAATGTTGTAGAGAGCCTAAAGCACAACCTAAAAGCCATAGACAAAGAGCTTAAAAGTATCGAAAACAGCGACATTTTTAAGCGAAACAGCGAGCTTGAAGAAGCAAATAAAAAGCTAATAGAAAAGCTTGACCAAACCCATAAACATTCCAAAGACTTAGAGATCAAAAACAAAGACCTAAGCAATGCGTTGCATGAGCAATATTTTAATGAAAAGATAAGTATTGTTGCAAGAAGCGAGAAGAATTTAAACATACTATTTGGTAAAGCTGAGGAAGAAAACACAAACGCCTTAACCCACCTTGAAGAAGAAGTTAAAGCTAGAATAAATGTAACAAGATGGGAAGCCGCAAAGAATAAAGACTATGTATCTGCCCAGCATCACAACGAAATCAATCGATTTGAAGCGGGCATTTTAGCATCTATCAAAGAAGAAAAGGGCAAGCTGCCCACCCTCGGCCTTTCCTCAAGCGAGCAGGCTAGGCTTGATAAATTAAAACAGCAACAGCTTACAGATGGTCAAATAACCCAGCTCTCTCAAAAAAATAATTTTGAGAGATACATAGGTCTAAATGTTTTGAACACCTTGGGTATATTGCTCTTTATAGTTGGTGCTATAGCTGCGGGCAATCTAGGTCATATATGGGTTACATTTATTCTTGGTGGCGGCTTTTTAGTTGTCGGTGAGGTGATGAATCGCAAAAAGCCCAATGTATTCTCCCTAGGGGTAACAGCTGGTGGTATTGGTATTTTATACACAGCCCTCATAATAGGATATCTTGTACAAGAAAATATCGGGTTTTACCCTGCCTTGGGCATATCTGTCGCCATCACAGCTCTAGCCTTTTATTTATCAACACGATATAAAGCACAAATCCTTTTAGGCATGTCTTTAGCTGGCGGCTATTTGCCTATTATGACCCTCACAAGTGTAGATACTATACTTTATGGTGCGGCTGGCTTCGTCATTCTTTTAAGCACCTTAGCGGGCCTTTTAGCATTTAAAAACAGATGGATTTTAGCATCTTTCGCAGGTATGGTTCTCAACCTAGCCGCAATGTTTTATATACTCTTTTTTATAACCCCGTGGAACACAAACCAAGAAAACCTCTTGATTGTAGCTATCGTGTCTATCTCTACAATTATATACACCCTAATCCCTCTTGTGTCCGTCTATATAAACAAAACCAAGTTTATCAAGGCAGACCTTTGGTTGATAGGTATAAATATCTTCTTTTCTTTTGTGGCAGGCATGCTTAGCCTTCACATCTTCGGGATGGAGGCGTGGATGGGGCTTTATGCTGGCATATACACCATTCTATACCTCCTCATGGGCTATTTAGTGTTTGTTAAATTTGCCGAAGGCGGCAGCCTCGTCCCCCGTATATTTTTTGTAGCTGGAATGATGCTTATGGTTTTGTTTATTCCTTTGCAATTTCCAAACCACAACCAACATTGGACAATAGCGTGGATGAGCTTGGCAACGCTGCTTAGTATCTTTGGAGTATTTAAAGATAAAATATGGATATATAGAGCAGGCTTGTGTGTAGGTGCCGTAGCTATATCTCATTTTATGGTGCTTGAGTTAAGCCACTTTGGCACGGGCAATGTTTTCATCCCATATGCTTCCATCACTTTAGGCTCTCTTCTCATCCTAATATCTCACGGCATAAATATGAGCCAAAACACACCTGCGGTGCGGTCTTATAAATACACCACCTTGATAAATTTGTGGTTTTTTGTGATGTATAGCATGCTCTATTGGGGGCAGCAGTTAAGTGCATCCCTTTCAGCAGGCGGGTTATCTATAGAATATCTAACATTCGCCTCTATGGCATTGGCCACCATTATACTGTCAAGGCTATATTCTCGCTTGTCATATATAGCAGATGATATTATGAAGATCGTCTCCACAGCCCTTGGAATCATAGGTGTTGCAGGGTTTTTTATCATAAACTTAGCCATAGGGCCAGTTACCACAACCTCTATCGCCACACAGCCTATAGAAATTATGGTGATAGCCACTGCCATACTGATAATAAGTGAGGTTGTAGTAATATATTCGGTGTATGACATAACTCGCAAGGCTGTCCTCCAAAAGCTAATAGGCATACAATATCTGCCACTTGTAGTTTCTGGGTATATTTTGCTATCCTTCACCACAAACTTAACTTTTAACTATGGTATAGAGTTTGCAAGCTTTTGGATAAGTGCGTTTTATATGGCTATGGCATTGGGCTGGTGCATCCTAGGCTTTATAAAGCGTTATGCCACCTTGCGGCGTATAGGGCTTGCCCTTGCTCTCTTTTCCGTGGTAAAATTGTTTGTTTTCGACTTGCAGATACTGGAGCAAACTTTGCGAGTAGCATCCTACTTTATAATGGGTGCTATATTGGTTGCCATGTCTTTCATCTATCAATATTTTAGCAAAAAGCTAGAGTCAACTACAAAATAACTTGACATATAGCGAGGTCTGTGCTATATTGGATATGTAAGATGTTTTTGTTTTGAAAGGAGTTGTTATTAATGCGTCAAACTAAGGTGATTTTCGCTTAATTTAATATGGATGCGGCAACATTGCCTTTGTAGGCTTTTTTGACGTATCGCAAAACAACAACCTTTTTAATCGTTTTAGCTAATCAAAGATGCGATCAAGGTCGTGTCTTTTTTGTTGCTAAAAAACAAACATTTTATTTGGAGGAAGTATATGATTAACAAAGAAACTTTTAATACTATAGTTGAAAAAGCAAAGGGTTACAAATACTCATCGATGAGTTATAT
>WQVB01000195.1 GCA_009781815.1 Defluviitaleaceae bacterium | reverse complement strand
GTTTTTTAGCCTTTTGGGCGGCTTGGTTGTTGGGTTTTTGCGGTCTTTACGCAACCCTATTTTAGGCTTTATCACTCGATTTTATCTTGAGGCCTTTCGCATCATACCTTTAATTGTGTGGTTGATAGCTGCTGTGTTTATTATCCCTCGACTTGTTGGCGGCTATGTGGGCATCTCTACCTCGGTTATTATTGTGTTTGTGCTTTGGGGGTCGGCAGAGATGGGGGAGATGGTGCGGGGTGCCTTAGAATCTCTACCTAAAATCCAAAAAGAATCAGGCCTAGCTTTGGGGCTTAGCAATATGCAGCTTTACACCTACATCCTCATCCCTCAAGCTTTTCGTAGGATGTTGCCAGGGGTGATAAACATGGCAACAAGGTTGATAAAAACAACCGCCATCACCACTATGGCTGGTGTTGTAGAGATTTTCTCAAGAGGTATGCAGATAGTAGAAAGAACTGGAGAGTCCTTCGCCCTCTACGCTTTCATCTTCTTTTTCTTTTTTGCCCTGTGCTACCCTTTGACCCTATATTCAAGATATTTAGAGAAAAGACTACGCCTAAAAGGAGGTGCTTAAAATGTCAACATTGCTACAAATAAGCTCTATATCGAAAAATTTTGGAGAAAAGCAAGTTTTAGATAATGTTAGCCTTGATGTGCAAGAAGGCAAAGTGGTTGTTATTTTAGGGCCTTCGGGCTGCGGCAAAAGCACGCTGTTACGCTGCATTAACGGTTTGGAAAAGATTGATGGTGGCACTATCAAGTTTAAAGAAGAGCCTTATAGCAAAGATTCTGACTGGCAAACCATTCGCCAGCAAATAGGCATGGTTTTTCAAAGTTATGAGCTTTTCCCTCATATGACGGTAATGGGCAACCTAACCCTAGCCCCTATAAAGGTGCAAAAACGAGATAAAAAAGATGTAGAGACCAAAGCCCTAGAGCTGTTAGAGCGTGTAGGCCTTGCAGATAGGGCAGATGCCTACCCCCACCAGCTGTCTGGCGGGCAAAAGCAGCGTATAGCCATTGTGCGTGCTTTGTGTATGAACCCCACCCTTATGCTTTTTGATGAGGTTACAGCCTCTATAGACCCTGAGATGGTGTATGAGGTGCTACAGGTTATCAAAGACCTTAAAGGCCAAGGCATGACCATGATGATAGTAACCCACGAGATGGGCTTTGCCCGCAACGTGGCAGATGAAATTATATTTATGGATGGGGGGCATATTGTGGAGCAGGCATCCCCTGCGGATTTTTTCGCAAACCCTCAAACAGAACGAGCCAAGCAGTTTTTAAGCAAATTTTTATATACAATGTAATGTTTCGTAATCCCGCAACCCACTCCAAATCGTCATCCCGTGCTTGACACGGGATCTATGTATGATAGTGGACACCCAATCAAGGCTGCCCCCCTCCAATTAGCCCCTAAGTCAAGCACAGGACACGTCATTCCAATCTACCTCTGTAGGGAATGGATTTATCCATTCCGCCTCATCTTGCTGAAGGATAGAAAGGTGCAGACCCAATAGCGGAATGGATAAGCTTTTGTTGCAGGCAAGCTGCAAGTCAGCCAAGGATCCATTCCCTACAAGAGGATTGGAATGACGTGAGCACGGGATGACGGTTTGGAGTGAATGGCATTTTAAGTAATAGTATTTTTAGCATATATAACTTATAAAAGGAGAATATTAATTTATGAAAAAGTTTTTTAAAATTGCAAGTTTAACAGCCATATTTGCCCTTATGTTGATAGCCGCCACAGCCTGCGGAGGAAGAAGTGAAAACGACCTTCAAACCATCCTCGATAGGGGTTATATCATCGTTGGCATTTTTGGCGAAAGCCCACCTTTCGGCTATGTAGACCAAGCAGGCCAGCTAGCAGGCAGAGACGCTATGATAGCCCGTCGCTTTGCCTATGAAATGTTTGGTGATGAAGATGCAGTTCGCTTTGAAATCACCACAGCGGCAAACCGCATAGAATATCTACGCTCTTTTAGAGTAGATGTTATAATAGCCAACTTTACCGTAACGGAAGAAAGAGCCGAGCAGGTAGACTTTGCCTTGCCTTATGGGCGTGTGTTTTTAGGCATTATAGCCAATGAAGGCGTAGGCGTAGAAACTTTTGAAGACCTGGCAGGGAGAAACTTGATTGTAACCCGAGGCACTACGGCTCATCTATACTTCTACCAAAACCATCCAGATATCAACCTAGTTGTTTTAGAAAACAACCAAGCTTCTTTTGATGCCTTGGCAGACGGCAGGGGCGACGCTATGGCACATGACAACAGCCTGCTCCTCCGCCATGTTTGGGAGAATGACGGCTTTGTGGTGGTAGAAGATAGATTAGGCGAGCAAGATGTGTTGGCTCCAGCCATTCGCCAAAATCAACCAGAGCTTTTGGATTGGCTAAACGAAACAACTTTAAAGCTACGTGATGAAGGGTTTTTCTATGAGGTTTTTGATGCGACTATGAGGGAGCATTTTCACCCAAGCACAAACCCTAGCGACCTTATGTATAATTAGGTGTCTGTTAAAAAAATAACTGAGAAAAAACCTTGATTTTACGGCGATTGTCGCCTGTCTCGAAAAAATTTTTTATAAAAATTTTAGGCAAAAAAGCTTGCATTGTGAAACTTTTTGTGGTATAATCACAGGGGTAAAAATAAAACTCTAAAGGAGAAATAGAAATGAAAAAACAAAAGTTTATCATCCTCGGCATTGTTGCCGCAGCTGCACTTGCCCTTACTGGCTGTGTATATGACTACACATTACCAACTCCAGACACATCCGCAACCGAATGGGTAGTCCCAGGCTCTTTAGACCTAGCAACTCGCACAGTAACTGTAGGCACTAACAACGAAGCAGGTAGACCTGTTAACTCTAGAGATCAATATGACTTTGCTGATC
>WQVB01000194.1 GCA_009781815.1 Defluviitaleaceae bacterium | reverse complement strand
GATCCGCAATCCCCTTCCTTCTCGATATAATTTGGGAAGGAAGGGGATCCTGAATCAAGTTTCGCCTGAAGAGCAAGGCTCAACCAAGGGTTCAGGATGACGATGGACGCAATTATCCAGTCTCGGTTGAGTTATTTTGCTAATTTATTTGTTCGGCTTTGGGTTGGTTAAGGGCATTTAGCTCCTTTACCATAGTTATAACAAAATCCACTTGGTCGTTTGTCAGCTGCTGCACATAGGTGTCAAGCAAGTTTAGCTGGTCTTTTCTTCGGTCAGAATACCCGCCGCCCTTTGCCTCAGCCACACCTTCATGCAGATAATTTACGCTAATGTTTAATAGGTCGCATATCCTTTGCAATAAAGGCACAGACGGTGTTCTTTCGCCTCGCTCTATCAAGCCAACATAGGCAACAGAAATGCCCAAGGCCTCCGCCATTTTTTTGTGGGTTAAGAGCATCTCTTTGCGTCTTTTACGAACATTTGCACCTAATATTTTAGCATGTTTAAATCTACTTAAGTGTGTGCCAACAAAAAAGGCAAAATTTTCGGCATGCCTCCTCATCATTTCATATACTTCTTCTTGACCTGTCTTTTCTAACTCTTCAAAACCCTTGTTTGTTATTTTATTACTCTCATAAAAAAGACCTTTTCTAATAATGGCAATCGCCTTATGTATTGGGAATTTTCCTATATCACAAATCTCCATAATCGCATCAAAATGCTTATTAAATCTTCTTTCTAACTCTTTTGGAGAAATGAGATCGTCTGAATCGAAATATTTAGCCTTAGCCCTTTGGAGGCGTACTAAAACATTCATATGGATGGCTCGCTTTATATGTAAATATCTCTCTTCGCCAGAATATCTTTCTAAGGCTTTTAGTAGTCTTTCAGCAAGCTTATATGTTTTATCAGTCGACCCAGCATAATCAACAACAGTAGCAAGAATACGAATGTCATAAAAATCTAATTTATTTGCATTAGATAGACTTTTAAGTATGGGTTCGGCTATATTTTTAGCTGTTTCATAATTATCGTTAACGGCTTCATCAACAAAAGTATCAAGCACAAGTAAAGTGTTTTTAATTTGCATATCATCATCGCCATAATCAAGAAGATATTGAGATAATTTATCTTTCATCTCCTTAACTTTGTCGAGATTTAGATTTCCATACATAGAAAATGTTTCATCTAATAGTTTATATTTTAACAAAGTCCCTCTCTCCTTAAACTTTTATCCAGAATCTTTGCCGTTTGTAGGCTTATACGTAATTGGTGGTACAGTAACTACAACAACTGGCCTTCCCATGACGCCACCTCCTTTTAGGTTTACTATGCTTTTAAAGCATTTTTTGACATTATACCATGAATTTTGTGGAAAGTCAACAGATGAGTTTTAAAAGTTAGCCACCAAGTGTTCCACCTCATGCCATCAAACACATGACGAAACGCCCATCACCCCCCAGCCTGTCCCGTACTCCGATACGGGGTCATCCCCAACTTGATTGGGGATCTCCCTATACCGATTACTTCCTAGGTTGTGCGTTATGTCAATAAGATCCCGCATCGAGTGCGGGATGACGATATTAAATTAGTTTCGCACAAGGCTAATGGCAACTTAGACCTAGTCGTCATCCTGAGCTTGACTTAGGATCTAATTGGAGCAGGGAAGGTTTAGTTGGGCATGCACTATCATACGTAGATCCTGAGTCAAGCTCAGGATGACGACTTAGGGGGGTTGATTTCACTACAAATCTATGCAAGCCCGCTCCATTCACTTGGGCTCGTCATTGCGGAGTTGATCCGCAATCTCGCTATGCTAATCGCTTTCCAAAAAACGAATTGGTGTAGGGAGATTGCGGATCAAGTCCGCAATGACGAAGGATAGAGTGTTCTAAGGCGGCAGTTGGAATGACGTGCCGACAATAACAACCATAAAATCACCAACACAAACCATCAAGAATAATATAAACCCAATCCATTTTTAAAGGAGATTAAATAAGGATATGTTTAAAAAATTTAATGCAAGTATCTGTTTTATGTTGATTTTTCTACTCCTAATCGGCACAGCTCTAACTGGCTGCGGTGGACGTAACCAAACCACCACAGCAGACGGCCTCACCATCGTTCGTGTAAATGAGGTTGTACGCTCGGTTTTCTATGCCCCTCAATATGTGGCTATTGAGCTTGGCTTTTTTGCTGATGAGGGGCTAGAAATCATCCTTGAAACTGGTCAAGGGGCAGACAGATCTATGACGGCCCTAATCGCCAACGAGGCAGACATTGGCCTTATGGGCACCGAAGCCGCCATATATGTTTTTAATGAAGGTAGGGTTGACCATGCCATAGCCTTTGCCCAGCTTACCCAGCGTGCAGGCAACTTTTTAGTGTCAAGAGAGCCCATAGAAAACTTCACATGGGATGATGTGCGTGGGCAAACAATCATCGGCGGCAGGCCAGGGGGCATGCCTCAAATGGTGCTAGAATACGTCCTCTACCTTCACAACATCACCCCCGATGTTGATGTTGAAATCATCACTAATTTATCCTTCACATCTACCTCGGGTGCCTTTGTAGGCGGCATTGGAGATTTCACAGCAGAGTTTGACCCAGCAGCCTTAGAGATTGAGCTATCTGGACACGGCCATGTGGTTACAGGCCTTGCAAACTATGTAGGCTCTCTACCCTACACCGTTTATATGGCAAATGCCTCCTTTATCGAGGCCAACCCTGACGTTATCGAAAGCTTTGTGCGTGCGGTTGCAAGGGGTATAGAGTGGGTAGAAAGCCACACGCCAGAGGAAATTGCCCAGGTGATAGCCCCCTTCTTCCCCTACAGCGATATTGAAGATTTAGCCTTTGTTGTTAACCGCTATAGAAGCCAAAACAGCTGGCCTGCGGACTTAACG
>WQVB01000193.1 GCA_009781815.1 Defluviitaleaceae bacterium | reverse complement strand
CTTCGGCATGGCATCGGCCGCATAACAAAACGATATTTGACGGCTCGTCTCTTCCGTTTAAGGCGTGAGGCATTATATGGCATCGTTGAAGATTTCTCTCGCAACCACATCTCCAACAACGAAAGTGAGCTTCACTCCAATCTACACTAAGCTCGGTTTCGCAAACATGTTTATGCCAGTGCTCTATTGATTCTGTAATTGTTGTTTTTATAGGTTGTCTTTTGCTCATCTATTGCCACTCAACCGTGCCTGGTGGTTTGGACGTGATATCATAAACTATACGGCTAGCGGCAGGCACGTTTTGGGTGATGCGGGTGGCTATTTCGCCAAGCACATCATGGGGGATGGGGTAGTAGCCTGCCGTCATAAAGTCTTGTGTTTGCACGGCTCGTATGGCTATGGCATAGTCATAGGTGCGGGTGTTGTTTTTAACGCCGACGGATTTGGTGTCTGTTAGGACGCAGAAGTATTGGGCGGGCAGGTTGTGGCTCAAGTGTTCCTCGATGGTTGCTCTGGTGATGGCGTCTGCTTCACGCAGGGTGTCTAACTTTTCTTTAGTGATGGGGCCCATAACACGCACGGCAAGGCCAGGACCAGGGAAAGGCTGGCGATTGACAAGCTCTGGGGGCAGCTCAAGCAAAGTACCTAAGCGACGAACTTCGTCTTTAAAAAGGCCTGCTAGAGGCTCTATGATTTTCTTGAAGCCCAGCTTTTCGGGCAGGCCACCCACATTGTGGTGGCTTTTGATTAATGTGCCATAATCTCCACCGCTTTCAACGATATCAGGGTAGATGGTGCCTTG
This sequence comes from Defluviitaleaceae bacterium, assembly GCA_009781815.1. Taxonomy (GTDB): domain Bacteria; phylum Bacillota; class Clostridia; order Lachnospirales; family WRAX01; genus WQVB01. Next base: position 2,106 of record WQVB01000193.1, on the reverse strand, counting down.
GGCAAAAAAAGGGATGTCGCCTAGCTTTTTGGCTTCCTCCTCAAAAACGTAGATAAACTCATTGCCGATGATTTTACGCTTTTCTTCAGGGTCTACAACATCTGCAAGCTTGTCCAAAAAACGCTGGGAGGCATCTATATGTATGAAGTTAAGGTCTTTGTTTGCGAAGGTTGCCTCTACCTGTTGTGGCTCGTCTTTACGCATAAAGCCGTGGTTTACGAAGATGCAGGTAAGCTGACCTGGTATGGCACGAGACAAAAGGGCAGCTGTAACGGAGGAATCCACCCCGCCTGAAAGGGCTAGAAGCACCTTTTGGTCGCCTACAGCATCTTTTATCTCGGCTACTTTTTCGTCAAGATAACCTTGAACGGTGTAGCTTGCGGAGGCTTTGCAAGTGTCCATTAAAAAGCTACGAAGCAGCCCTAAATCATCTTTTTGAGGGTGGTTTATGCACAAAACAGGGATGTTGAGTGTGGAAAAGTCAGCATCAAGGCATTGTTGCTCGTTACAGGTGGTGATGATGCCTATTGGGGCGATTTCTTTTATTGCTTCTATGGAGATATTACCTGGGCGTATTTCAGAATATACCCCCAAATCACGCACATTGCGGGCTACGGCCTCTTTGTGGTGGCTGCCAAAGTCTACTACTAAAATCATTTCTTTCTTCATATATGTACCTCTCCTTTATAAACGACCACGGCCTCACCAGTCATGTAGACTGTGTCGTCGGTATATTTTATGGTTAGTGTGCCTCCTAAAAGGTCTACCCTGATGTCGGTGTTTTTGTCGCAATGGCCATTTAAAACGGCGGCTACAGCTGCTGCACATGCCCCTGTGCCGCAGGCTTGGGTCTCTCCGCTGCCTCTCTCCCACACACGCATGGCTAGGTGGTTGGGAGCTATAACCCTTACAAATTCGGTGTTGGTGCGGTCTGGAAAGAGGGGGTGATGCTCAAATTTAGGCCCTATGTGTGTAAGGTCGAGCTTGTCGATATCATCCATAAAAATCACGGCATGGGGGTTGCCCATAGACACACATGTTATTGCATAGTGCTTGCCCTCTACCTCTAGGTTGGTTTTTGTGGGGTCTAAAATAGCCGCACCCATATCTACCATAACGTGGGTTGCAACGCCACCCTCTGCGATGATGTTCATGGCTTTAACGCCGCTTTTGGTTTCTATTGTTATTTGGGCTTTAGACTTTACATTGTCATATAAATATTTTGCCACACATCGTATTGCGTTGCCGCACATGGCCCCTTCGCTACCATCGGCGTTAAACATAGACATTTTAGCGTCTGCAATATCTGATGAAAGAATAAAAACAAGCCCATCTCCGCCTATGCCTTTGTGCCTATCGCAAACCCAAAGGGCGTCTTTGACGAAAGAGGGGTCGATGCTTGTTTTGTTCAAATTGTCAAAATAAATATAATCATTGCCACAGCCGTGCATTTTTATAAAGTTAGTTTTCATGGTTAAATTTTATCAAAAAAAGGTGCGAAAGTCAATATTGACAATGGAGTGTTTTTGTGATATATTATAATAACGAAAATTAATACTTGCTCAGAGGAGAATTTTATGAAAATCATAAGGAAAATGTTTTTTTCTGTTTTGATGTTGACCCTTGTCATGCCTACGTCTATTTTTGCACAAACATTTATAAGTGATGAGGCAGAGGCTCATATTTTAAGCGAATTAAATAGAGCCAATATCCCTAATGCTGCAATTGCTATAATACAAGATGGAGAAATATCCTATATTTTACATGATAGTGAGCACGACACTTTGTTTCAAATAGGTTCTGTTGCGAAGTCTTTCACGGCTTTTGGAGTGCTCTTGCTTGAAGATATGGACTTGCTTTCTGTGAGCGACCCTATAAGCAAGTATTTGCCTGGGCTTCATGAAGATATTACAATCTACAATCTGTTGCACCACACAAGTGGCCTTACAAGTGATGAAAGACGCTTTCCTGCTACTACGGCAGGATTGATTACGGTTGATATTATAGAAGAATTAATGGGTGTAGAGCTTGTGTTTTACCCTTCGTCGGATTTTGCTTATGGCAATATAAATTATGTGATATTGGGACTTCTTATTGAGGCTGTTT
>WQVB01000192.1 GCA_009781815.1 Defluviitaleaceae bacterium | reverse complement strand
TACACCCGCACCCAAGGCTCTGCCTGCTTTATTTTAGGTGTAGAGGATTCCCTTTTGGGCAGCAAATCTCTAACAGATACCATGGCGGTGGAGACGCTGCTTTTCAAATATGGCTCTGGCGTAGGGTCTAACTGGTCTAATATACGCTCTAAAGGCGAGGTGCTATCTGGCGGGGGCAAGTCTTCAGGTCTTTTAAGCTTCCTCAAAGTGAGCGATAGAAACGCAGGGGCTATAAAAAGCGGAGGCACAACCCGCCGAGCCGCTAAAATGAACATTTTAGACCTTGACCACCCCGAAGTGATGGATTATATCGGCTGGAAGTCTCGTGAAGAAGACAAAGTGGCTGATTTAGGTCGCTTAGGCTATAGCACATCCCTCGACGGTGAGGCTTATGACACCGTAAGCGGGCAAAACGCCAACAACTCTTTACGTGTGCCTGATAGCTTTATGCGTTTACTAGGCACAGAAGGCTCTACATGGGGCATACGTGGCCGTGTTAGTGATGCCGTTAACGAAGAAATCGACACAAAATATATATGGGATGAGGTTGCAAAAGCCGCATGGCGTTGCGGCGACCCTGGCTTGCAGTATGACGACACCATTAACGCTTGGCACACCTGCCCTCGTGGTGAAGATGGAGAGCTTTGGACGAAAAATGCTGATGGCACGGAGAGCAACAAACACAACAAAATCAACGCATCTAACCCTTGTTCAGAGTATCTTTTCTTAGACGACACCGCCTGCAACCTTGCAAGCATCAATGTGCTGAAATTTTACGACCAAGCCACAGGTGCTTTTGATGTGAGCGGCTATGTACATACAATCGGCATTGTGCAAATGGTGCTGGAGGCTACAATCCATTGGGGGCAGTTCCCCACGGCGGATATTGCCCGCAAATCTCACAAATTTCGCACTACGGGCATAGGGCTTACCAATATGGGTGCGTTGTTAATGTATATGGGCATCCCTTATGATTCTGAACGTGCAAGGCACCTTTTAGCTGCACTTTGTAGCGTTATGACGGGTCATTCCTACTACACATCTGCCCTTATGGCTGGTGCTGTTGGTGCTTTTGAGTGTTATGAGCTTAACGCACCCCATATGCAAAAAGTCATCCGCAACCATGCGGCTGCTGCTTCTTGCCGCCCTGATTTTGAAGACATGCCTTATAGCCCTATCACCATCCGCCATGATGTGCTTGAAAGTATCGGCATGAAAAACATTGCAGACTGCCTTGTAGAAGCTTGGAGCAACGCCATTAAAACTGGCGAAGAAAATGGCTTTAGAAATGCCCAAGTATCGGTGCTTGCACCTACTGGCACTATTGCCTTTGCCATGGATTGCGACTCTACCTCTGCCGAGCCTTTCTTTAGCCATGTGGCCTTTAAAAAGCTTGTTGGTGGCGGCTCTATGATGGTTGAAAACCACGCCATCACCCACGGCCTTGCAAAGCTTGGCTATAATCAACTGCAAATCGACCGTATTGTCGAATATATAATGCGTAAAGATGAAAGCGGCAACCTTATAGATGGCAAGCTTGAAGGTGCGCCATTTATCAGCGATAATATAGAGCATTTACGTGTTTTTGACACAGCAAACCGCCCAGGCACAGGTGAGCGTTTCTTGTCGCCTGAAGCCCATGTGAAGATGCTTGCAGCCTTAACTCCTCATGTAACAGGGGCAATATCTAAAACAGTTAACCTTCCTCGTAATGCTACTGAGGAGTATATAAAAGATATCTACTATATGTCTTGGGAGCTTGGCATTAAAGCCGTAGCACTTTATCGAGACGGCAGCAAAGAGGTGCAGCCTCTCAACACCGACAAAAAAGAAACCTACGGCAGGGTAAAGCCACGAGGCATACGCAAAGCACGTGTTCATGAGGCGTTTTTTGTAGAAAGCAACACTCGTGTTTATGTTATAGTATCCTTCTACGGCCCTGAAGACGGCGGGCTAGAAGGCAAGCTGGCTGAGATCTTTATAGTTTCTGGCCGTGAAGGCTCTATGACTAAAGGCTTGCTTGAAGCTATAGGCATAGGCATATCCAAATCCCTCCAACATGGTATGCTGGCGGAAGAGATTGCATCTATGTATAAAGAGCAAATATATGAGCCATCAGGCATGGTGGCGGGGCATCCTTTTGTTAAAAATGCTTCGTCTATTTCAGACCTTGTAAGCCAAATCCTCTACAAAGAGGCGGCGGGCTACAACATAGAAGATATGCCAGTTGTAGCACCATCTAACAAAAATAAAGATTCTCGCATAAAGCCAACAGGCATACGCACAGCTCACGTTCACGAAGCAAGGGTTGAAAACGCCGTACTTTTCATTATCGCATCAGAATATAGCGATAAAGACAAAGAGAGAAAAGGCGTGCCAACAAAAGATGTAGCCCTAGCCGAGATTTTCGCCTTCTGCGGTGAGCAAGGCACAACGGTGAAAGGCATGCTTGGCAGCCTTAGCAGCACCATCTCTATCTCTCTACAAAATGGCGTAGATGCCAAGAGCATCGCTAAAATAAATAGAAGACAAGCCTATAACCCAGCGGGTCTTGTCTCTGGCCACCCATATATAGGTGCAGTTAGCTCTGTTTCAGACTTGATTTCAAAGGTTATCGACATCTCTCACGGAGACTACACCAACTGTCAAATCAAGCCTGACGGCTATGGAGAGGCAACCCTTAACCAGGTAGAATATGTGCAAGAAGAAATCATCCACGGCGAAACATGCACCAGCTGCGGCAGCGACAAAATGGTGCAAAGTGGCGTGTGCAAGGTGTGCGTAAACTGCGGCACAACCAGCGGTTGCTCGTAAAAGAACACACAACTCGCCATTGCGGGCTTGACCCGCAATCTCTTTCCTTCCTAACTTGTTGCAAAACGAACCCAAGTGTCGTCATCCCGAACCACCCCTACCGTCATCCC
>WQVB01000191.1 GCA_009781815.1 Defluviitaleaceae bacterium | reverse complement strand
TACTTTTAAACAATAGACCAAGAAAGTGCTTGGGTTGGAACACGCCTTATGAGAGGTTTTATAGACTTTAGAGGATGCTTTGGTGTTTTGTTGCGGTTGGGTTGACAAGTTAGCCCCTACAATTGCGAAAAGTTCAAATCGGATTGACGTGAGCTTAGGATGACGAGCGGGAGAGTGCGGTGTGATGGAGAGAAGTGTTAATTTCGCAACAAGTCTAACGACGCCTGCCTATGCCGCCACGAGATATGCCGCCACCGCCACCACGGGTGTATCCTCCACGACCTCTTCCATAGCCGCCAAAGCTGCCCGCACCTGGTCGCCTTGGTGTGCCGCCAGCCCCAGGTGCGGCAGGGGGGCGATACACACCACCAGAAGGCGGCCTGCCTGCCTGTGGGCTACGCCTTGCAGACCCTCTACCCAGCAAAAAGCCCCAGCCAAAGCCGCCCATGCCAAAGCCACGACGCCTTGGCATCATAGGGCCGCCCATGCCTCTACCCCTGCCGCCACGAGAAAGCAAGGCGACAAGTATGACTATAACCAATATAGCGATAAAAGGCCCAAAGGGGCTTGTGGCGGTTGCTTGCTCGGTGGGTGTTGCCATCTCATACCTATGAAATAACGGCGGAAAAAGTTGATGGATCCTTGTTGATAAAGCATCATAAAGGCTTATAACCGCAGCGTTTATGTCGCCTGCACTAAAGTATTCTGCAAAATAATTCTCAAAAAAATCACCTAAAACCGAGGCTGGCATGTGCCTATGAAGACCTTCGCCTACAACAGCCCAATATTCCCCTTGGGCGGCTGCAACCACAACTAAAATGCCGTTGTTGGTGTCAGGGCGGCCTAGTTGCCAATGGTTAAAAACATCCATAGCATAAGTTTCAATACTATCAGCAGGCACAAAGTTGGTTATATAAAAGAATATTTCGCCACCTGTGTCAAAATATAGCTCTTCATTGCCAAACATTACATGAGACACGGTTGAGGGTGTGATGGAGCTGGTATTGTCTAAAATGGCGTAGTTTGAAGGTATTTGAGGCAGGGCTATATTTGCCGCTACAATTAAGAATGTAAGAAATTGCAAAATACTTTTCATCTTTTGTTCCTCCTAGGGGTGATCCTAATCAAAGCGGGGCAAATAAGACACAAAAGGGCGAGCTAAAAACCCTAAACCTCGATGCAATGCCTCATTAAACCGCAATGCCTCCGCATTATAAGGCGAAAGGGTGAGTCGCCTGTCTTGCTCTGCAAAATTTAGGTGATACACATACAAAAAGCCTATGCTCTCGTCAGAAAAGCCTTTTTGAGGGTAAATGTCATATATATACCACACTGCTCGGTTTAGATAGACATAATAACGAAAAATCTCATCCACACTATCAGCATTTTGAATATTTTGCACTATATTAGGGATATCTATTCTCTCTATCTCGTCAGCTGTTAAATATGGGGCGGAGATGGTTTGGATGTTAAAAGCGAAGAGGGAGGCTTGGTTTATAATGGGTAGCGTGGCCTCCATAAAGCTTTCTTCAATATCTCTTCTCATACGGTTGTAGGTGGTTAAAGCCCCTAAAAACAAGCTAAAAACGGCCACAACAGATGTTATAGCCCAAGCTACTTTCGTATTTGCTAAAAAAGAAGGTTTTTTCATCTTAAAGCCCTGCCTGCTTTATTATATTCTCAATAACCACAATATCTGTTTTAATGTCTAAAGCTGCGTCTTTGTAAAGGGAGTTTAGTTGGTTTTTAAAAAGCCTTTCAAGGCGGGGTAGAGTTGTAGAAATCTTTTCTAAAGAAGAGGCTATATTGTCTACATCCATTGCCTTGTCTTGCATATGCACATAGTTTTCTAAAAATTTTATAGTGGTTGGAAAGTAGTAGTCTAAAGAGGCGTGTAGATGGCGGGTTTTTTCAGGGTTTTGAGAGGCAAAATCAAATATATCGGTAGAGGTGGTTAGGATGTCATCTATACTCTTTTTAACTTGCTCATTTTCGATTTGGCTTTTAAGGTGGTTTATTTGCAGCATAAAGGCTTTGCCCTCGGCGATGACCCTATCTGCATCAGAGTCTCCAGTTTTCTCAAACTCTTTAACTGTTTCTATATAATAGCCTTTGAAGAAGATCTTAAAAATAAAATAAACTATAAACGACACCATTAAAGCCATGATGAGATGCCAAAAATTCCTCATGGAAAAGATGAGGGAATATAGGAAGAATGTAGCACCTAAAACATATATAGGCACTGGTGATTTAATATGTTTTTTCATCTTAAACCTCACTCTAAATTAGCATTGAAAACAAAATGGCAGATAAGAAAACCTCGTAAAAGCAAGCGAGAGCAAGGGCTAAAAGCCCCGCTAAGGCAATAAGCTTTTTGTTGTTATCGCCTTTTTTCATTATATATATGCACATGGCTGTAATGAGTATGTTTTGCGGCAGATTAAGTGCAAAACCCATTATTATGCCAAAAGCCCCAAAGGCCTGCACCATAAGGGTGATGGAGAAAGCCAATGTCATGGCTTTGAGATACAACAGCAAGTAGCTTGCCCAAAACAATTTTGGGAATTTTGAGCATATCCACACAAGCACCAATGTATGACCATTCCTCAATAAGCTTTCCCCTATGCTTGCAAGGCTAATCGACCTAGTGTCAAAATAATCAACAAAATGCCGCAAAGAGGCGGTAAGGGCGTGCAAATCCCCCTCAGAAAGAAGAAAAACACGCCAAACACCCCAAAGGATGCCCCCGAGTATGGATAATATTAAAAAAGCATTATCTTTTGTAAGCTTCACTTTTGCACCCTCCAAAATAAACTTTATACAAGCCTATTCGGAAAGTTGGCATAAAATGCTAAAACTCTGCGTTGTTAGGAGTGCGAGGGAAGGGGATAACGTCTCTTATATTGGTCATGCCTGTGATATACATAATAAAACGCTCAAAACCAAGGCC
>WQVB01000190.1 GCA_009781815.1 Defluviitaleaceae bacterium | reverse complement strand
CTTGCATCTGCCAGCTTGCCTTGTGAGCTTTCACCAAAAAGCTCAATCTCTCCGCTATCAGGGTAGGCTAGAGATGTAACCATCCTCATAAAGGTTGTTTTGCCTGCTCCGTTTTGACCTATCAAGCCAAAAATGTCGCCCTTCTCTATTGTAAGGCTCACATTGTCTACAGCGGCATTTCCGCCATATTTTTTTGTTAAGTTTTGAGTTTTTAAAATCGTCATGTTTTCTCTCCTTATTTTTTGAGTTAAGCATCTATATCGCTTGCTATGTTGTTATTATATAACCCAAATCTTAATTACCTCTAAATAAAGTCTTAAAAAAGTCTTAAACTTTTTATCGCCAACTACACCCCTAGTCGTCATCCCGTGCTTGACACGGGATCTAATTGGAGAAGGGCAGGCTTAGTTGGGGTTGTATACTATCATACATAGATCCCGTGTCAAGCACGGGATGACGACTAGGAGGGTACGGGATGACGGCAGGGGTGTACTCGGAATAATGGCAGGGTGGCCTACTCATCTTCGTCATCCCCAGCTTGACTGGGGATCTCCCCTTCATAACGTACAACCCTTTAACAATCAGCGTAGTGAGATCCCCAATCCGTAGGTTGAGCCCGCTTTTAGGTGAAACAAGTTGAGGATGACAATCAGAAGCACGCCACTCGCCAAGGCAGGGTGAAGCACTCTCCCCTACCGTCATCCCGTGCTTGACACGGGATCTAATTGGAGAAGAGCAGGCTTAGTTGAGGTTGTATACTATCATACATAGATCCCGTGTCAAGCATCCTGAATCAAGTTCAGGACAGGCTCGATGACGGTAGGGATGTAATGAATGACGATAAGGAAACCCGCCACTCACCAAGTGTATATATATGAAGTTGGCGAGTGGGTTTAATCGCTCATCTTAAACCCAATGCCCCACACCGTCTGCACATATTCCTCATCAGGCGAAATAGCAAAAAGCTTGCCTCTCAGCTTGCTTATATGCACATTGATTGTGTTGTCATCCCCCCAAAACTCCCCGCCCCACACACTTTCATAAATGTTGTTTTTGGTGAAAACTTTATTAGGGTTAGCCATCATCAAATGCAATATCTCAAACTCTCGCTTAGAGAGGCCAGCCTTTTTATCACCCGCAAAAGCATCAAAAGCCCCTAAATCAAGCCTTATAGCCTTATGGGTAAGCTGTGCCGCCTCTCCTCTTTCGTCATCACTGCGGCGAAGCCTAGCCTCTACCCGTGCTAAAAGCTCATTATTGTCAAAGGGCTTTGTTACATAATCATCCGCCCCAAGGCGAAGCAGCTTAATGGTAGTTTCTTTATCAACCCTTGCCGTCAAAACAATAACAGGCACTTTGGATAAAGTTTTGCGAAGCTCTTCAAGCACTTCTTCGCCGCTTTTGCCAGGCAGCATCAAATCAAGCAAAACCAAGCCAAAGCCCCCCTGCCCTAGGTGCAGCAAAGCCTCCGTGCCAGAGAAGGCCGCCACAGGTAAATAGCCGCTTTGCCCAAGCAACAAGCACAGCATCTCGCTAATGTGGGCGTCATCTTCCACAACCAATATCTTTTCCATATAATCTCCTCCAAAGAAAAAACCGAAAGCGAAAAAATCGCCATTCTGTCCTTGTTTCGCCTAAATCAAGCTTCGCCTAAATCGGGCTCAGCCAAGGGCATCAACCAAGAATCCACAATGACGATTCATCTTACCAAAGCGACACTATGCCGCCTTCTTCTTAACCTTCATATAGCCACGCACAAGCATTGCCCCGCCAAGCACAGCCGCTAAAGCTGATAATATATGGGCGATAGCGATGCCACTGCCACCTATGTGTAGCTGGTCTGTTCTCAAAGTTTCTAAGAAAAAGCGGGTGATGCCGTAGGATACTAAATACATAGCGATAAGCTCACCATCAAACTTTTTGTGCTTGCGATAAATATTCAAAAAGATAAATAAAGCAAGGTTAATGGCCGCTTCATAAAGCATAACTGGATGCACTTGTATATACTCTATACCTTCACGGATGATTGAGTTGCTTAACATATCGCTGGTTACATTGTTGATATTATGCACCTGGTCAAGGCGGATTTGCATGGCGAAGGGGTTGTTGTTTGCCGCAAAGCCACCAAAAGCCTCTCGGTTCATAAAGTTGCCAAAGCGACCTATAACATGCCCTATAATAAGGCCTACAATGGCCGTGTCTACAAAGTTTAAAAAGTTTATCTTTTTATGGCGTGCATATAAGAAAGACACTAAAATAGCGGTGATGATAACCCCCCATATGGCTATGCCCCCTGCACGCAGGTTGAAAAGGTGAAAAAAATTAGCACCAGCAGGCCAAGGGCTAAAAATAAGGTAAAACAGGCGACCGCCTAAGATGGCGGCGGGTATAACCCATATGGCAAAGTCTGTGTACACTTTAGGGTCTTGACCCGTTTTTTTAGGGGCATATACCCCGCCAAAAAAGTAGCCAGCACCAATGCCGATAACAACAAAGATGGCATACCAATAAATAGATATCCCAAAAATGCTAAAAGCAATGCGGTTTACATTTTCAAAAGTTATCCCTAAATTAGGGAAGATTATATCACTCAACTTTATTTCCTCCTCATTCTATCCTATCATGCCAATGTTGACGTGGCATCTACCACATTATACCATAGCACAAACCAAAAAGCAAGACCCTTGAATAAACGGTAGTAGACAAAGCTTACACCTAATGTCATTGCGAACTTGATCCGCAATCCCCTTCCTCTCTGAATGCATCAGGAAGGAAGGGGATCCTGAATCAAGTTTCGCCTGAAGATCAAGGCTCAACCAAGGGTTCAGGATGACGATAGACGTTCGTTTTGTCCACTCCCAGAAAAGCAAGAGTTAATAGCTACATGCATCGCCATCCTGAGTCAAGTCCGCAATAGACCTATAGCGAAACCACCTCAACATCGTCATCCCCAACTTGTTTCGCCTAAAAACG
>WQVB01000189.1 GCA_009781815.1 Defluviitaleaceae bacterium | reverse complement strand
GCCAAAACGGCGTAGGTCAAGGTACCACCAATAATCTTCAAGGCTAAGGCCGCTATCTTTCATAATGGCTTCTAGCACATCAAGCCTTTCTTCTCTTTGGCTTCCCCCTACAATCTCGCCTATGCCAGGCACCAAAAGGTCGCAAGCGGCAACTGTTTTGCCGTCTTCGTTACGACGCATATAAAAGGCCTTGATATCTTTTGGATAATCTGTAACAAAAACGGGCTTTTTGAAAAGAACCTCAGAGATATAGCGTTCATGCTCTGTTTGTAGGTCGCAGCCCCACTCTGGGGTAAATTCAAACTTTTGACCGCTGTTTTTTAATGCCTCGATGGCATCGGTATATGTTATACGTCCAAAGTCAGCGTTTATCACGTTTTCTAGCCTTTCTAACAGGCCAGGTTCGATAAACTTGTCAAAGAAAATCATCTCTTCTTTGGCGTTTTCTAAGCAATATTTTGTGGCATATTTTAGCATATCTTCAATGAGGCACATACAATCTTGTAAATCTGCAAAGGCTATCTCTGGCTCTAGCATCCAAAACTCCGCCAGGTGGCGTGTGGTGTTGGAGTTTTCAGCTCTAAAAGTAGGGCCAAAGGTATATACATCACCAAAAGCCATAGAAAAAGCCTCAGCATTAAGCTGACCTGTAACCGTAAGGCTTGCCTGCTTGCCGAAGAAATCTCTATGCTTTTCGCTTGAGATATTAAACATCTCGCCAGCCCCCTCCGCATCTAAAGATGTGATGATGGGGGAGTGAACGTGAACAAAGCCTCTCTCGTTAAAAAACTGATGCAAGGCAAAGCTAGCCATAGAACGCAAGCGAAACACAGCAGAAAAGGTGTTGGTGCGTGGGCGTAAATGAGCTATAGTGCGTAGGTATTCAAAACCATGTCGCTTTTTTTGTAGGGGGTATTCAGAAGGGGCAATGCCCTCTACCGACACGCTTTTGGCAACAATCTCAAAAGCCTGCCCCTTGCCTTGGCTTTCAACTAAAGTGCCTGACACACCAATGGCAGAGCCTACTCCAAGCTTTACAATCTCGCTAAAGTTGGGCAAATCTTCGTTGATGACTATTTGGATAGATTTAAAGTAGCTGCCATCATTAAGCTCGATAAAGGCAAAATGGTTATTGTCTCGGGTAGAGCGTACCCAGCCAAACACTTGTAAATCTTTGTTGAGAAAGCCCTCATGTGCTGCAAATATTTTAGAAATTTTTGTTTTCATCTTAATCACCTTTGTCTTTTGAAATATATTTACCATATATTATACACCATTATCTTCAAAACTTCCAGCAAAATATTTTTGGGGAGTGAGCAAAATAAATCGATGCCGCTTGTTTGTCATTAGACCTGTATCAAAACCCTCTCCCTTATGTCATCCTGAGCTTGACTCAGGATCTATGCATGATAGTGCATACCTCAATTAGGACTTGTCCTTCTCCAATTAGATCCTGAGTCAAGTTTCGCCTGAAGGAGGAGGCTAAACCAAGGGCTCAGGATGACAACTATGAGAGACAAGGGATGTTTCGCTACGGGCTTATTGCGAATTTGCGGTGAAACCAGCATAACACACAACCTAGTAAGCAATCAGTATAGGGAGATCCCCAATCAAGTTGGGGATGACGATGTTGGGTTGGCTTCACTACAAGTCCACAATGACGCTTTGGGATAGTTAGTGCGGTTATCCATGCTCGTCCAAAATATTTTGTGGATTTTTTTATGTTTATATGTTACAATCAATTTTGAGAATCTTTTTTGGAGGAACCTTAATGGAAGAGAAGGTAAAATCTTATAAAACTGACATTTTAGGCGTGTTGTGCGACACCGCTTTAGAAAAATATATGGCATCTTTTGCGACAAACACCATTGCTTTTGGCATAATAAAGGGTGTTTTCATCTTGCTATTGGGTGTTTGGGTGGCTTTTGGATTTTTGGTGTGGCACCCTAACTTTTATAGTGATGCTTTTTTAGGCATAGAGATAGGCATACAAGCTGTAAACGACATTCTTTTCTTTATATACTTTATTTTCATCACAATAGTGGCAACATCCCTCTTTGCTATGCTAAACACGGCCGCATCGGGCATTGTGTCTGAAGGGGGAGTGTCTACAGGGCAAGCTTTAAAGAAAATAGCATCAAGGTTTTTGCCAATTATAACGCTTTTTTTGTCAAAGGCTATAGTTTATCTGGTGGTTATGGGCAGCTTTATTGTGCCTATTATTTTAGATTTGCAAGGTTTTTTAAGTGGCGGCTTGCGAGGTGTATCTACCCACCTTTTGGCGTGGGGCGGGGTGGCCTTGTTGTTATGCCTGCTTTTTAAAACTTTAACGTTTTTCTCTCTAAGCTTGGCTGTGGAAGATAAACGCTATTCCTTCGCCAATATTTTTGCTAGTGCAAAACTTGTGTTTAAAAAAGGCTTTCATCGCATCTTGGCTATAACTTTGGTTATAAGCACCATCAATATTGTGCTATTTTTAGGCATTTTATCTTTATTAAATGCTATCTTTTCTAACTACGGCATTTTTGAGCCAATGAGCTGGATAGAGCCTACCTTTTACATTGTTTTATTTGTTACCTATATGGTTGTATCTTTTATCGGGCCAAAGCTGGGTAATATAGCTCGTGTTTTTCTTAACCCCCCCGCTGCCTTCCCTAAACAGGCGGGTTTGGGCAGCCGCACCTTGGCAAATATAGTAGATATTTTTATATGCCTTGGGGGCTTTGCTATCTTTTTTGCTTTTTTTGTCTTTCTTATTGCAGATAACTTTGTAATCAACTATATAAACCTACTAACGGCGATTTTTTTAGCTTTGGCTCTTTTTATAGTTTATATTTTATACAATATATATTTTGAAGTTTTTGAAGATGGCAAAACACCAGGCAAGCGGATGATGTCTCTAAAAGTAACATCTGAAGACGACAAGCCCTTAACCGTTCTAAAATCCATTTTACGAAATGTGTTGCGTATTGTGGATATTGTTAGCTTTGTGATGATAT
>WQVB01000188.1 GCA_009781815.1 Defluviitaleaceae bacterium | reverse complement strand
TTAAATATAATATCCGCTTGGTTGGTGCTTTCGTGCCTGCGGATGCATTTAAAGATATGGGCGGCAATGGATATGGCGGCGGCTATGGCAAGGGGTATGACACTAGCTTTGGGCGAGGCAATGGTAGGGGTGATGGGCACCACCACAGCGAGGGCAACGGCAAAGGGTATGGTCAAGGGAGCCATAAAGACGAGCACCCCCACGGCATGTTGATGAGGAGATGAAATTAGATGAACTTGATGTTGATAGGTATGCCTGGCGTGGGCAAAACAGCCATTATAGAGAGCATTTATGGCGATGGGCTTGTAAAAGTTTTGGTGTCTACGATGCTTGAAGAGGATATTGGCGGGTTGCCCTATAGAGAGGGGCATATAGAGCATAGAACCCAGCCAAAATTTATAAGAGAGCTGCATGATAAGGCAAAAAATAATGCTCAGGTGTGCTTGTTTTTAGATGAGCTTGACAAAGCAAGGCAAGAGGTGGCAGACACGCTTTTAACCCTCATTCAAAGTAGGAAAATAAACGAATGGGAGCTGCCCAAAAACTGCAAAATAGTAGCCGCTGCAAACCCACCAGAATTTGGCGGGGGCAACGGCATAAGCGAGCCTATGCAATCTCGCTTTAGCATTATCAACTGGGTGCCAGACCCTATAAAATGGGCAGATTGGTGTGCTGCAAAATACCCTCAAGCAAAAGACATTGCAGATGCGGTGCGAGGGGGTCAAATACCTATATATGACAGGGTGGGCTATGGGCTAGATGCGAGAACCACATGCCCACGCACCTTAGAAATGGCTATTTTGGCTGAAGATTGTGATTTGGCAAGTAGGCTAGAAAAGATAAAAGGTCTTTTAACACCTCAAGCTGCTTCGTTTTTTGCCCCACAATCCTCAACAGAAAAAAGAGCAAGAGATGTGATAGTAGCCAAAAAACAAGGCGAGGTGTTGCGGTTTTGAGCCACATCATCGAAGAGGTTGGGTTTGAAGGCCTAAAGCCAGCCCCAGGCTACACCGACTATAGGCGGATATATGTGTCAACAGATTTACCAAAAGACCAAGCAGCTTTGATGAAAAAGCACACAAGCTGCCACATATGGCTGCTGCACAACACAAGAAAGCCAGCCAATGCCTGCGAAAAAATGTGGGATATTGCAACAGATGTAGAAATTGCTATAAATATGTATGATGACCTTGAAGAGCGTGCTATAGATAAGCCACGTAGTTTTTTAGGCGGCATGATAACAAAAAGAACCCTGCCAAGGGGTTTGCCAAGCCATCTTTTATATGCTGAGGATATATATGATTGGCTTATATCGAGACCAAGGGAGGAGCAAGCAAACTACCCAAAATCTCTTGATGGCGAGCATAATAAAGATGAAAGCGGCGGCACAAAACCTACGCTAGAAGATATAGATAAGCTTATCTCCAAAGCCCATGAAAATTGGGAAGAAGTGAAAAAAGATGCCGCCCAAGGTGAGACATCTTCTCAAAACAAAAAGCAGATGCAAAATATTAAAGAAAAGGCCATAGAGCATCGTAAACACTCTCTGCATGGGGCTTTAGAGGCAGCTATACAAGCAAGCTATGTGATTTGGCGTAAAAAATCCTTCAGGCGGGCTTCAAGGCGAGAGAATAAAGACTTTATCCAGAAAGGCATAACAAAAGACCACAAACAGGTGCGTATAATTGTTTATTGTGATAGAAGCGGCAGTTTTAATGAAGAAAAGACAAGGGCTGCCACCCAAAAAATAGCAGAAATATGTCAAAAATATCGTGCCAATGTAAAAATTGACGTGCTATTTTTTAATGCCCAAATTTTAGATATAGACCCAGAGCAAGGTCAAGGTGAGACCAACTATAAGGCCGCTAGAGACAATATAGCCCATAACAACCCAGAAATAGCAATAGTGATAACTGATGATGACGGCTGTGAGGAGCTTGCGGTGGTGGATGCAAAAGTTTTGGTGGTGCCTATTGGAACAAAGAAAACTTTTTTTGCAAGCAAAATAGGCGGGCAAGAGGTGTTTTAGCCCCCTTAACCAGCACCTCCTCATCAAAACCCTTGACAAAAAAATGACTGTATGATAATCTAAGCTTGTTTTAAACTACATATTATGAGGAGATATACCCTTGAAAAAGATTTTGTTGATAGTTGTAGGGAGCATCGCCTTTTTTTTAGGGGCTTTAGGGGTTGTGTTGCCTGGCCTGCCTACAACGCCTTTTATGTTGCTTGCTATGTTTTGTTTTACCCGCTCTTCAGAAAAGCTAACCAAAAAGCTGGCAGAAAGCCGCTTTTACAAAAAGTTTTTAAAGAAATACGAAGGCAGAAAAGGCATGACAATAAGAGAAAAGGTTAGCATCTCGCTGTTTGCGGCTTTTATGGCTACCCTTTCTATACTAACCGTGCTTAATTGGACATTTACAATCATCATAGCTTCCGCCATATTGGTGCAAAATATTGTGTTTATTTTCATAATAAAAACCCACCGTGAAGAAAGTGGAGCAACAAAGAAAAAAGGCATGACAATAATGGAGAAAGTAGGCATTTTTCTACTAACTGTTATTGCGTCAATAGTTTCTACACTAAACTTTCGCAATTTAATATTCACCATCATCATGGCTTGCGTGGTTTTGATACAAGGCTTTTTGTTTATTTTCATAATAAAAACAAACCATGAAGAGGGCGAAGAAACAATCTAATGCTTGTTTTACACCAATTTGTACAATGAAAAATAGCATAAATAAAAATTTCTATTGACAATATGGCAAAATAGCTGTATATTAGACCTTAGCTCGTTTTTTAAGATGCGAGTAAAATTTGCTAAATAGGAGGAAACAAAAATGAAAAAAATGTTAAAAAATGTAATGATCGCTGCGGTGGCTGTCATAGGTGTTTTTGCCTTAGGTGCTTGCGGAAATAGTGGAAATGAATATCCAACCCCCCCTGCCTACCAAAACGGAGATGACCCTATAGAGGGCACATCTGAGAGGACAACCCTAAGAATGGC
>WQVB01000187.1 GCA_009781815.1 Defluviitaleaceae bacterium | reverse complement strand
CATAGGTTCTTTGCTTCAAGCATTGCGTCCTAGGAATAAGAGTTATTCAAAGTGTCGCTTACTTTTGGCAGGGTAGCGACACTTTTTGTTTTCTATGTAATTAAGAAAATTAATCACAGTTGATATGATCGAGAATGCCCCGAAAATATAAAAGAAAACTATATACATATACTTCACCCCCATTCTGTGAAAAAATAAATACTTTCGAGAAAAGGAGGTCGCAATGCTCGTCGCTAGAACCTAAGCCTATTATACATTTTTCGCCAACAATTGTCAAATTAATCATTTGCTATATCGCACATAAAGCATGACGGCTCTACGCCTTTTTGTTTCATGAAGCCAAAGCCCCAAGCGAAGATGGCGTCTAGTATGGGCTTCATGCTTTCGCCTAGGGGGGTTAGGCTATACTCTACCTTTGGAGGCACAACGGGGTATACCTCCCTGTGTAGCAGTTTAGCATCTTCTAGCTCTCGTAGCTGCTGTGTGAGCATTTTAGGTGTGGCTTGGGGGATGAGCTTGTTTAGCTCTCCAGAGCGAAGTATAGAGCCGCTTAAGTGCCACAATATTAAGGCTTTGTATTTGCCACCTATAAGGTTTAATGTTGTTTCTACTGGGCAGGTTATGCCCTTTTTTTGTTTGTTCATTACGCACGCTCCTTTTGTTGGTATACTATCCTTTTTGATAGTATACCACAAAAAAGTGCATACTTGCAAATATAAAAATATCATTGTACAATGAGTGTATAGTGAAGTTGATTAATCCTCTGAAGAAATTAGCATGTTGAGATTGCAGATCAAGTTCACAACACGTTAATCTAATTTAACCTTGTAGGGAATGGATTTATCCATTCCGTTATTGGGTTTGCACCTCTCTATCCTTCAGCAAGGCAAAGCGGAACGCATAAATGCGTTCCCTACAATGGCAAAAAGTTTAGATTAGGTTGACGTGAGCACGGAATGGCAATTAAGGTAGCAATGAAACAGGATGGAGTGAACACGAAATGACGATTAATGAAAGGAGATTCAAAATGACGAATATAACCTTAAATGTAAGCGGGATGACATGTGCATCTTGTGCTAAGAGTATTGAGAGAACATTATCTAAAATGGAGGGTGTAGCCCTTGGTCAAGTAAACTATGGTGTGGAAAAAGTAACCATAGAGTTTGATGAGGGTGTTATAAGCCTTGATGATATCATCAAAAATGTGGGCAAAACGGGCTTTAAATTGCACAAGCCTGCAGCGGACGAAAAAGAGGCAACGGTAGCCCGCAAGGTAGAAGAGATGGACAAGATGAGGCATATCTTTAAATGGTCTTTAATCCTCACTATACCGCTGTTTATCTTTTCTATGCTGCCTATGGTGTTTTACACATGGTGGCCCCACGTGATCCCCCATGAGTGGGACCCGATGATGTTCCCCCATTGGAACGGCTTGATACAGCTGATAATGACGCTGCCTATTTTATGGGTAAATAGAGACCGCTTTCGCATTGGCTTTCGTGCGTTTTTTACAGGTGCGGCTAATATGGATTCTCTAATAGCTAAAGGCACGGCAATCGCCTTTTTGTTTAGCCTTTATGTAACCATCGAAAACTTCTTCTCCATAGGCACTTCGGTTCATGGCTATATGGAAGAGCTTATGTTTATGGATAGAAACCAGTTTTATTATGAGACGGCGGGGGTTATACTCACCCTTATTGCCCTTGGCAAATATTTAGAAGCCAAAACCAAAGGCGGCACATCTGAAGCTATTAAGAAGCTAATGGGCTTAACACCCAAAACAGCAACTATAGAGCGTGATGGTGCAGAGCTTGAGGTTGCCATTGATGATGTGCTGGTTGGCGATATTATATTAGTAAAGCCTGGCGGCCGCATGCCTGTTGACGGCATTGTGGTAGAAGGCACAACTGGTGTGGATGAGTCTATGATAACTGGCGAGAGCCTGCCCATAAGCAAAGGACTGGGGGATGAGATTATAGGAGCAAGCATTAACAAAACAGGGGCGATAAAGTATAAAGCCACCAAAATAGGCAAAGACACCATGCTTGCTCAAATAATCAAGCTGGTGGAAGATGCCCAAAACAGCAAAGCCCCAATAGCCCGCTTTGCTGATGTTATATCTGGCAAGTTTGCCTATGCTGTGCTTATTATCGGCGTTCTTGCTGGTGCTGCTTGGTTTATATCAGGGCAGAGCTTAGCCTTTTCAATGGTCATTCTTGTATCGGTGCTTGTTATCGCCTGCCCTTGTGCTTTGGGGCTTGCGACCCCTACAGCTATTATGGTTGGCACGGGCAAGGGGGCAGAGAGCGGCATCTTAATCAAAGGGGGCGAGAGCTTAGAGATAGCCCATAAAATCACCGCTGTTGCCCTTGACAAGACAGGCACTATAACCGAAGGCAAGCCCCACGTAACCGACATTGTAGCAAAAGGGGAGCATAGCCAAGCAGACATCCTCTTCCTTGCGGCTTCTGTTGAAAAACAGTCTGAACACCCCTTGGGGGAGGCTATTGTAAACAAGGCGATAGATGATGGCATAGAGCTGATAACACCCCAATTTTTCAACTCCATCACAGGGCAGGGGATAGAGGCTGTAGTAGACGGCAAGTTTATCTTAATCGGCAACAAGCGTTTAATGGACAATAGAGAGATCGACATAACCACCTACACAGCAGATAGCGACGCCTTGGCGGAGGATGGTAAAACACCAATGTATATGGCTATTGATAAGGCCATTGCAGGCATTATAGCCGTGGCAGATGTGATAAAACCAACAAGCCGTGCAGCTATCACAAAGCTGCAAGAAATGGGCATAGAGGTGGCTATGATAACTGGTGATAACCAGCGTACAGCCCAAGCCGTAGCAAGGCAGGTAGGCATCACTAAAGTTTTTGCGGAGGTGTTGCCAAAAGACAAGGCGGATAAGATAAAAGAGCTGCAAGCAATGGGTCATAAAACAGCCATGGTAGGCGACGGCATAAACGACGCCCCAGCCCTTGTGCAGGCAGACAT
>WQVB01000186.1 GCA_009781815.1 Defluviitaleaceae bacterium | reverse complement strand
GATTCCCGCTGCCCGCTTTTATATAACAAAAAATCAGGCATAGCTCACATATGCCTGATTTTTTTGTATTCACACTCCCGTTGAGCCAAAACCGCCCTCGCCTCTAGCCGTATCATCAGGAAGGGCATCCACCTCCACCAATTGTGCTTGCACAACGGGGGATATGATCATTTGGGCTATTCGGTCCCCTTTTTTTATTATAAAATCCTCCGCCCCAAGGTTGATGAGCAACACGCAAATCTCTCCACGATAGTCGCTATCTATAGTGCCTGGGGAGTTTGGCATAGATATGCCGTGTTTTAACGCCAGCCCGCTGCGAGGGCGTATTTGTGCTTCATATCCGTTGGGGATAGCCATTTTAAAGCCACACGGCACGGCCATCCTCCCCATAGGTTTTAGCACAACCTGGTCATCAACACAAGCATACAAATCCATACCAGCAGCACCAGCTGTTTGGTAGCTAGGCAGGGGCAAGCCTTGTCCGTGTTCTAGTCTCTCGATTAATATCTTCATGTATAATTCACCTCTGCAAATGATTATACCATAAGCTCTGCCGTCAATCAAATAAAAACCCAGCAAATCTATGCCGAGTTTTTATTTATATACAAGGAGGTAATACCATTTTATTTTAATTTTTCTTTTTAGTCGCCAGCCTTATCATAGGCACTATCACAAGAGCAACAGCCCCGCCAATGGCAGCGGTAATAAGTTGAGGTATAGAGAACATCCAATATATAGGGGCAGCTGGGGGCAATGCCAAAATGCGAGGGGCTACAATCAACACTATGCCCACATAAAGCACGCCAAACTTTGCGACGGAGGCTGCCGCTACCCCTGCGATTTGAAAGGGCATTCTAGCACGCTTGCTTGCCACTAGGTGGTAGACAAGCACCAAAGCCCCATTACCTAAAGCTATAAAAGGAATTATAACAGGAAAGGCAGGCCCTATGCCAAACATAAAGGCAAAGAAGGGGGATAAAACAGCAACGGCAAGGCCGCTATAAAGCCCAAACAGCATAGTGGAGACAAACAACATCATATTAACAAGAGAGCCTGTTACAAATTGATTGCCTAAAGGGGCGGTAGTGGCTTGAAAAACAATCAATAAGGCTATCATAACAGCCGTTTGAGTTATCCAAAGGATTTTTTTCATATGCTTAATCCTCATCTCCCTTTGGGTTTGCTTTATATGTGGTGTGCAAAAGATTGTGAGCATTTTCACCATAATAAGGCTTTCCTAAAAACTCATCATAAAGCTTTTTAAGCTCCATATTTTCATGAGAACGGCGTATAGGGTTGTTTTTGTCTTCATCATACAACACGGCACTTCGCTTGCTTACGGTATTGCTTGAGAAGGTGTGGTAGGGCTGGCCGCCGCCGTTTACACAGCCGCCAGGGCATGCCATTATCTCGATAAAATGATAGGGAGACTCTCCCTTTCTTATTTCGTCTAACAACCTAACGGCATTTCGCAATTCGTGAGCTACAGCTACCCTTAGCTCAGTGCCGTTTAGATTTACTCTAGCTTCTTTAACGCCGCTTCCCTTAAAGCCTACTAGAGGTTCAAAAATAAGGTCATCCAGCTTTTTAAGGGTTACGGTTTCGTAAGCGGTGCGTAGGGCCGCCTGCATAACGCCGCCTGTAACACCAAAAATTTGCCCAGCGCCTGATTCTTCACCCATTATAGAGTCAAACCCAGAATCTTGCAGGTTTAAAAAGTCTATTGCAGATTCTTTAATCATCTTGGCTATTTCTTGAGTGGTGATAGATGCGTCTACCTCCCCCGCTAGCTGCTCTCTTTTTATTTCAAACTTTTTAGCGGTGCAAGGCATTATGCTCATGGAGAAGATTTTTTTAGGATCAACGCCTATTTTATCTGCATAGTAGGTCTTTGCCACCGCCCCAAACATGCCCTGGGGGGATTTGCATGAAGACATATGGTCAAGAAGGTCTCCATACTCATCTTCAGCAAACTTTACCCACGATGGGCAGCAGCTCGTTATCATGGGCAGGGTGCCTTTGTTTTTAAATCTATGTATAAATTCTGACGCTTCTTCCATTATGGTCATGTCAGCCGCAAAGTTTGTATTTAGCACCTTGTCAAAGCCAAGTAGCCTTAAAGCCGTGTTTAGCTTGCCTGCCACGTTTTCGCCTGCAGGCATCCCAAAAGCTTCACCAAGCCCTGCCCTTACCGACGGGGCGATTTGAACAACCACATATGTGTCAGGGTCGTGCAAAGCTTCCCAAATACGCTTTGTGTCATCTTTAATAGATATAGCACCCGTCGGGCAAACGGCAGCACATTGGCCACAAAACACGCAAAGGGTGTTGCCAAGGGGGGCACCGTTGCTTGTTACAACCATAGCGTCTACACCCTTGCCCTCGGCTTTTAAAGCATGCACCGCCTGCACTTCAGAGCATACGGCGTCGCACCTTCTACAATAGATGCACTTGTTTTGGTCTCTCACAAGAGAGTGGGATGATTCGTCAATTTCATAAATAGGCCTTGTGCCTGTCGGGTTAATCTCCCTTATGCCCATTTCGCTAGCTAAAGTTTGTAGCTGGCAAGACATATTTCTAACGCAAGCTAGGCAATCTTGCGGGTGGTCTGCTAAAATGTCTTCCAGCCTTTTTTTACGTGATTCTTGTGCGAGCTTAGAGTTTGTTTTAACCTCTAAGCCCTCTCTAATAGGTGCTACGCAAGAGGCTACTATTTTGCCGTCATTAACCTCCACCTCACAAACACGGCAGGTTACGGGTTTGATGGTGATGCCTACATTTTGCATTTCTGTATGGCATATTTTAGGTATTTTAAAGCCTGCCCTTTCTGCGGCGGCCATAATGGTCTCGCCTTTGATGCCTTCCATAGCTATCCCATTAATAGTAAAATTTACTTTTTCCATTTTTAGCACTCCTTGCTTCGATAAATTTTTAACTTGATTTGCTAGCACCATTATAGTATACTAAAAAGAAAATGTATGTTGTAATTACAACATTAAAGGAGTAGTATGGGAAATATTT
>WQVB01000185.1 GCA_009781815.1 Defluviitaleaceae bacterium | reverse complement strand
TATTAATATGGGGCTATGTCTATCTATGGTTGTGCCATCACCAAGGCTACCTCCGCCATTTTGACCCCAACCCCACAAGCTGCCGTTAGAGCCAATTGCCATTGTATGAGACACTCCAACTGAAACAGAGACTACATTATTAGATATCATTACAGGGTTGTGTCTATCTATGGTTGTGCCATCTCCTATTTGTCCGTGTCGATTATAACCCCAACCCCACAGGCTGCCGTCGCCCTTAATTGCCATTGTATGTGCAAAATATCCAAGGCCAGTTGAAACATATTTCACATCATCCATTATTTTTATGGGGCTATGTCTATCTATGGTTGTGCCATCACCAAGTTGGCCTACATTGTTTCTTCCCCAGCCCAACAAGCTTCCATCGGCCTTGATTATCATTACATATCTAAAGCCAGCTGAAACATATATTACATCATCCATTATTTTTATGGGGCTATGCACGATCTCTCCATCTACGAGCCACCCCCAACCCCACAAACTATTGTCAGACTTTATTGCCATTGTAAATCCTGAGCCAAGTGCGACAAAAATGGCGTCCTCCATTATCCTTTGGGGTCGATTTCTGTTTATAGTTGTGCCGTCTCCAATTTGCCCTACATTGTTCACACCCCAAGTCCACAGGCTACCATCTGCCAATATAGCAGCTGAATGTGCCTCTCCCCCAGCACCCATTATAACCTGTTGCCCTTCGAAAGGCGGCATGGTCCATCCCATGCTCTCAGTGAACCCGTCAGAAAAAATAGGTGTAACGCTAGACAATATCATAAAAATGACAAGCGTAAAAGCGGTTAAACTCTTTCTCATAGTTTTTCTCATAATAAATCTTCTCCTTTTCGTGTTTTAAAATCCTTTACTTTTGTACAACAAAAAAGCCTAGCTTATTGTGATGTTTGCTATGGCTTTAACCTCCTTTTTATTTTATTTTGCATATTATGTAAAGCTTTATCGTCAGTTATTTTTCTAATTCAAAATCAGGTAAATGTGTTATTTTAAGAATAATTTTATATGGAATATTTGAAATTGCACGATATATGTATCATTTTATTATATATTAATCCAAAAGTCAACATAAAAAATACTATATAAATAGATATTGTGATGTGTTATGCTTTCACCTCAACCTTTGCCTTGACTTTCAAAATATATTTGCGATATGGTTTATGATATGGTACAATTGAAAAATGATTAGTTTTCTTTTGATAAAATAATGCGTGATATAAGGAGCAAACACATGAGCGGGATATTTGGGGTATGTTCATACAATGAGTGTGTGGCAGATTTGTTTTTTGGCACAGATTATCATTCTCATCTAGGCACTAGGCGGGGGGGCATGGCCATTTTTGATGGCCAGCATTATAACCGTGCAATACACAATATCGAAAACTCTCCCTTTCGCACCAAGTTTGAGACCTATCTGTCTGAAATGAGGGGCTTTGTAGGCATCGGGTGCATCAGCAACGACCACCCTCAACCTATCATTTTGAACTCTCGCATAGGCACTTTTGCCGTTGTGTCTGTAGGCAGAATAAACAACAAAAAACAGCTGATTCGTGAATTGATGGATAAAAACAATGCCTATTTCACCGAGATGAGCAGCGGCAACATCAACGACACCGAGGTTGTGGCATCTCTCATATGCTGCAAAGACAATATACCCGAAGGCATAAAATATGCTCAAAGCAAAATCCAAGGCTCTATGACCATGATTGTATCTGCAGACAGCGGCCTTTACGCCGCAAGAGACAAATGGGGCCGCACGCCGCTTTTTATCGGCAAAAAGGCTGATGGCGAAAATGGATTTTGTGCCAGTTTAGAGTCTTTCGCCTATATTAACCTTGGGTACCAAACCCACCACGAGCTTGGTGCAGGCGAGATTGTTTTCATCACAGCTGATAAAATGACTCAAATATCACCACCTCAAAACCAAATGAAAATGTGCTCTTTTTTGTGGATGTACTACAGCTTCCCCGCTTCGGATTATGAGGGCGTTAACGTTGAAGACATGCGATATGGGTGCGGTGCAAGCCTAGCCAGGCAAGACATTGCCCAAGGCACAGCCCCAAATGTAGACTATGTTGCAGGTATTCCAGATTCTGGCACACCTCACGCCATCGGCTATGCTAATGAGTCTAAAATACCTTTCGTTCGCCCCCTCATCAAATACACCCCAACTTGGACAAGAAGCTTCACCCCCAAAGACCAAAAGGTGAGGGAGCAAGTAGCAAAAATGAAGCTAACCCCCGCAAGCAGCCTGATAAAAGACAAAAAGCTGCTGTTTGTTGAAGACTCCATCGTTAGAGGCACCCAAATGCGAGGCTTGATGGACAGGATGATGTCTTACGGTGCTAAAGAGCTCCACGCCCGTGTCGGCTGCCCCCCCGTGCTTTTTGATTGCAAATATCTAAACTTTACCCGCCCCCTAACCAAAAACGACACCATCTCTCGCCGCTCTATTATGAGCTTAGAAGGCACAAGCGACCTTTGCGACGCCCGCATAGCCCCCTACATCGACGAAAACTCAAAACAATATAAAGACATGACGGCAAAAATCCAAAAAGATCTAAACCTTAGCTCTTTGCAATACCACTCCCTAGACGGCATGCTTTCTTCGGTGGGTATTGATAAAAACAAGCTTTGCACCTATTGTTGGAATGGCAAAGAGTAAAATAAATCTTAGATAACCAATATCGCAACCGCACTCAGGTCATTCCGATTTGTATTCCTCCCCATCGTCATGGCAACCTCCCCTAGTCGTCATCCCGCCCCCCTACCGTCATCAATAGGACAGACTTAAAGAGGGAATCTCTTTTTGTCCGTCCTATTGCGGTTATCGTCTATGTTAGAGGGTTTTGTTTGTTGTGGCGTGTTCACACATCAAACTTCCCAATAAATTTGTAATAGATTGTGATTTCTTGCTGTAGTGCGCCATTATCGTCCAGTTTGGCTTCGTCAACGGTCACTTTCTCAATCAGCCTGTTAAGCAACTCGGCATCAAGTTCTATGAGGTCTTTGTA
>WQVB01000184.1 GCA_009781815.1 Defluviitaleaceae bacterium | reverse complement strand
TGTGGCCGTTCAGACTCTCATCCCGGCTATCAATCGTAGCCTTGGTGAGCTGTTATCTCACCAACTAGCTAATTGAACGCGGACCCCTCCTTATCCGCAAGCGGTAAACCGCAAGCTTTTCACACTCTACCATGCGATAGTGTATGCTTATCCGGTATTAACTTCAGTTTCCTAAAGGTATCCCAGAGATAAGGGCAGGTTATCCACGTGTTACTCACCCGTTCGCCACTAAGTATAACAAGATAACAGCTTCCAGTTCGAAAGAGCAAGCTCTTTCTCACTTTCAGCTAGAATCAGCGTTATACCCCGTTCGACTTGCATGTCTTAGGCACGCCGCCAGCGTTCATCCTGAGCCAGGATCAAACTCTCATGTTTGAAAGTTATATCCAAACTTAGCTTTTGTAAAGCCAAGATGATAACTAGCTAATAAGATTTGCTCTGAAATAGTTTCAGAACATATCCGAATGTTTTGTTGTATTGCTTTAAACCAATATCTAAAGCAATGACTTTTTTTGCTTTATAGCATAAATGCTTAAAGCGTTAATTAAGGAATTGATTGGTTTGGGTATCCAGATGACGGAGATCATCTGGAGTTTGTCTAAGTTATCAAGATGTATATACAAGACATATATACTTGGAATGTATATAAGGTGCATATGCTTGATGACTTAGCATTTTTGGTTTGTATTCAATAGATATCTCTCAGGACGCTACCTGAGAAATACCTCGTTAGTGTCCTTCAAGAAATCACTTGAAAAACACTCAACATAATTATTCAGTTTTCAAGGGGCGAGGTTATGGTGTAGAGCCATATATAAACATAGCATAAAACCATATATAAAGTCGCCTTTATAAAAGCGACAGATGCTATAATAACATATATCACAAGTCATGTCAAGGGGTTTTTTCGGTTTTTTGGAAAAAAATTTTGGGGAAATATAATAGCAGCCAAATCACGAAAAAATGGCTGCTATTACCTACAGGGGATGAGGGAATCGAACCCCCACTAAAGGTTTTGGAGACCTCTGTCATACCACTTGACCAATCCCCTTTATTTTTAGCGGATTCCAAAATTTTTCTACATTATTAAAGCAACGTATTGCATTATATCAAAGATATCATACCCTGTCAAGCGAAATTTTGAAGACTTGTCATAAAAGCGGATATGCCATCGTATAATCTAGTAAAAAAGTGGGGGGTTATAATGAACAAAGAGCATATGGACATAAGAAAGCGGCAAATTTTGGGGGTTGTGATGGGGGTTGTTATTGCCTATGCCATCACCGCCATAGTTTTTATCGCCACAGCCGTAGGCATTACATACACGCCGCTTCAAGAGACTACAGTGCCAATTATTGTGATGATAACTTGCGTTGTAGCCGTTATTGTAGCAGGCTTTGATGCCTCGCGTAAGGCAGACAAAAGAGGTTGGCTTTGGGGCATGGCGGCCGGTGGCCTATACGCTTTGATTTTGATTTTGATAATAATTTGGATGAACGGCGCGTTTATAATAGACAGCCGCAAGATAATTTTGACGCTGTTATCCATTGTTGGCGGCGGCATAGGCGGTGCTGTTGGAATAAATTTCAGAAAATGAGAATTATGTCAATGTAACTCTGTCAAGCCCATATCTCATATAATGCTTTATACTTTATGGTAGGAGGCAATAAAATGAGAGAGGGCTTTGCATTTGATAGAGAAAGTTTTTATGGATTTGATTATGACAATAGTATCACAACGACGCAAGCAGAGATGTCCCCAATTGTTGAAGGCATAGCGGCAAATGAGGCCGTCAGCGAGATGAGCGCGAAGGAGGCTTTTGACGAATTTGCAAGACAGCCTTGGCCGCCAGTGCAGACCCTTCCTGGGCATATACCCGGGCGGGCGCCGCAGCCACCAAGGCCACAACCGCAGCCTCATAGGCCGCCCGCGGTGCAGCCTGCACCAATGCCTACAGTGCCGCCTCATAGGCCACAGCCACCAAGGCCACAACCTCCGAGACGTCCCAGCCAACCGCCTAGATTCAACCATCATTCTGGCTCTGCTCCGCGTTTTGCGCCGCCTGCATATATACCACAACTAGCGCCAGGCCTTAGGGCAGTAGACCCAGGGGCAATATCGCGTTGTTTATATTCTAACACATATGTTTGGCTTAGCAACGGCCAAGGCTTTTGGTTTTTCCCTACATTTATAGGAAGAAGATCCATCGCGGGCTTCCGCTGGATGCATAACCATTGGGTATACAAAGGCTTTGATTTAGGCATGATACAGGCGTTTTTCTGTGGTGGTAGATAAAGCAAAAAGGAGAGGGCATAGCCTTCTCCTTTTTAATATGGCTACAGAGCCTCTATAAGCCCTTCCGTCATCTCATCCACCCGCCCAAAATCCATCGCTCCAACATAAATCTCTTCTATATTATTATGGATACTCTTCGTCACAAGCATAGTCTCCATCACTTTTTCAAGTAGCCTGTCAAAAAGCTCGCTGTCGCGTTCTATGTCCATTTTAATACGGCCAAACATCTTGGTATTTATGCAGGACATAAGGTCTACCCTTTCGTCCACCCTGCCGCGATATACAAAAATGCCGTCTGTCACAACAAATGCATGTTTTACCTGTGGCAGATGTAGATATTCTATTTTGCCGGGGTCTAAGGGGTTGTAAAAGCTTTCGGTTTCAATGCCTTGGGCGTTAGATTTTTGTTGCAAACTTGCCAAAAGTGCGTTTGCACCAATACCCTCTTCGGTATACACGCCATGCACGGTGCAATCCGCAAAAAAGTCATCCGCAAAGCTTACCAGCCCCTCCGGCGTCACCGCATTTAAAAATAACTTCCTATTACTACATCCCTTGCATCTCATGACTTTATAGCCATCAATTTTTTTCATCAGACTTTCCGCTAGGCTCTCCAAATCCGCCCCCCTCAAAGCCGATTCTGCTGCAATTCTTTCAGCCAAATAGACCTTTCCCGCCGCCGCAAAATACCTCGCCGCCTTATCCACAAGGATTTTCTTGTCATACAAAAGTCCTTCTATTGT
>WQVB01000183.1 GCA_009781815.1 Defluviitaleaceae bacterium | reverse complement strand
GAATTTTAAAGGGGTTTTTAGATGAAAATTTTGGTTTTAAATTGCGGCTCGTCTTCGTTAAAGTATCAGTTGATTGACATGGAGATGGAGAGGGCTTTAGCTAAAGGCATGGTAGAGTGTATAGGCATTAGAGGGTCTCGCCTTGTTCACGAAAAAGAAGACGCCCCCAAAGTGGTTTTAGAACAAGATGTACCCACATATCAAGAGGCGGTGCAGATGACCATAGATGCCCTTGTGGATGCTAACCACGGCGCCATCAAAGACATTAAAGAGATATCCGCAGTTGGCCACAGGGTAGTGCATGGTGGCGAAAACTTTGCAGGGGCGGTTGTTATAAATCAAGAGGTAAAAAAAGCCATCGAAGAGTGCTATGTGCTTGCCCCTTTGCACAACCCAGCAAACCTTGTGGGCATCAATGCTTGTGAGGAGATTTTGGACGTGCCTCAAGTGGCTGTTTTTGATACAGCCTTTCATCAAACCATGCCCGAAAAGGCCTTTATGTATGCCCTGCCATATGATATATATAACAAACACAAGCTACGCCGTTATGGCTTTCATGGCACCAGCCACGGGTATGTAGCAGGTCGGGCTGCGGCTGTGCTTGGCAAAGATATAAAAAGTTTAAAGCTTATCTCTTGCCATTTGGGCAACGGGGCTAGCATTTGTGCTATAGAAAATGGGCAGTCTATCGACACCTCCATGGGCTTGACGCCTTTAGAAGGGCTTATAATGGGTACAAGGGTAGGGGATGTAGACCCAGCCGCTATAACCTTCATAATGAAAAAAGAGGGCTTGACAGCTGAGCAAATAGAGGATATGATGAATAAGAGCTCTGGTGTGTTTGGCATATCTGGCCTTTCAAGTGATTTTAGGCATTTGATAGATGCCTCCACAGAGGGGGATGCAAAGGCCAAGCTTGCGATTGATATGTATTGCTATCGCATTGCAAAGTATATAGGGGCCTATGCGGCTGCGTTGAAGGGCGTAGATGCTATCATTTTTACTGCGGGGGTAGGGGAGAACGCAAGTATCATCCGCAAAGAAGTGTGTATGTATCTAGGCTTTTTAGGGGTTGAGATTGATGATGACAAAAACTCACAAAGAGGGGTTGAAGTTATAATCTCTACAACATCAGCTAAAACTCCCGTTGTGGTTATACCCACCAATGAAGAGCTTGCAATAGCTAGAGAGACTTTTGCATTAACTAGAACGTGTTCACATTAGACTTGTTCTGAAATTAGCTTTTGTCAGACTTTTGAGGATTTTTGTTACAAGACGAGCAAAGGAAATCCGCAGTTTGCCCAAAGGCAAATAAGGATGAGTTTGCGAAGTATTGCGGCAAAAAGACCAAAAAGATGACAAAATGTAATTTCAGAACAAGTCTATTAATGAGGGCATGCTCTAAATGAAAGAAGGGGATTTATGAGTTATGAATTTCAAACATCAGGTGTATGCCCAAAGGTTATTAACTTTGACCTAAATGACGGCATTATCACCAAGGTAGAGTTTGTTGGAGGCTGCAACGGCAACTTAAAAGCGTTGGCGGAGCTTGTTAAAGGCATGCACGCCACAGAAGCCATAAAGAGGCTGCAAGGCATAACTTGTGGCGTGAGACCAACCTCTTGTGCAGACCAATTCACAAAAGCTCTACAAAAATACATAAAAAACTAAAACACAAAACCAAAACACAAAATCGAAAAACAGGAGAGAATTAAAAATGAAAAGATTTGCGAGAGTTTTAACATCAGCAATGGCTGTAGCTGTAATCGGAGCAAGCTTAATGGCTTGCGGGCAAAATGAAAATGAAACTGTAGCACCATATGAACCACAAACGCAAGACGAAGCTCAAGATGAGCCACAACCACAGCTAGAAGAGAGAGCACAAATTGAGCCTAGTGATGATATTTTCAGCTTTCAATTTAGCCTAAATGATGAGGTTTTTGCTTTACCTTTTAAATATGCTGACCTTTACAACGCTGGCTGGGTTTTCATGAATAATGATGTACAATTAAGACCAGGTCAAAGAAGTGTATCTTCAGACGTTATAAATGATGACATGACATTTGGTGTATCTGTAGGCAACCTCACGGAAGACAACATCAGCCGCCAAGATGGCCATGTGGTTGGCATAACGATTAGAGAGCGTAACGCAGGCACAGGCACTCAGCTTGTTTTGCCAGGGGGCATCACCATCGGCAACACCCTTGAAGAGGTTTTAGAAGCTTATGGCGAGCCGAGCGAAACTCAAGCTGGTGTGGGCTTTGAAGCTTTAATCTACAGCCTTGACCTTGAGTCTCAAGTTATAATTCAAATCAACCTAGAAACTGAGCTTGTAAATGAAATTAGAATAAGAAATTTCACGGAAAGATAAAGCTAAACGGCTGCAATCAAGCCCGCCTGTGCCATTGTGTAGGGCGGGCTTGATGCAATATGCTAAAAGATACAAAAAAGTGTTGACAAAAGCTAGTGTTTGTGTTACAGTAGCGGATATGCTTATGTATATTTTATTTTAGGGAGTTGCATTATGCACGACATAAGGAAAATCGGCAAAATGGCGAGCCTGCCTATAAAGGCTGCTTTTGACATTGCCATCCCTCATGCTTTTGCCGTTGGCAAAAATATTGTGGTTGATTTTGATGGAAAGCTTACAAACTTAGGGGAGAGCTTTTTACTTGAAGGTAAAGGCGAAGGTCAGCTTGCGGCTGATTGTAGCCTATGCTTAAGCTCTTGCCAGGTTGATATAAGCTTTGACGTGTCTGAAAGCTTTGTTGATGGGGATAACCCCCCAAAAAACCTAGATGAAGATGACATCAAATTTTTTGACAAGGCCAT
The DNA here is from genome assembly GCA_009781815.1 of Defluviitaleaceae bacterium. GTDB lineage: Bacteria > Bacillota > Clostridia > Lachnospirales > WRAX01 > WQVB01. Next base: position 210 of record WQVB01000183.1, on the reverse strand, counting down.
TGATATTTTGCCAGCTGTAGAGAGAAACCTTTTTGCCAATATACCCATGAGGTTTGTTTGTGGGGATGATTGCAAAGGTTTTTGTGCAGGCTGTGGAGTTAACTTAAACCACGACCCTTGCAACTGTCAACCAGAAATTAGAGAAGAATTCGCTTCTCTACTAGAGCAATTTAAAGAGAAGCTTTAATATTTTAGGAGGTGTTATTATGG
>WQVB01000182.1 GCA_009781815.1 Defluviitaleaceae bacterium | reverse complement strand
CAATAAAATGGCGTTGGCCTGCTGTATCTTGAAATATGCTATGGCCGTTGCCTTGTAAAAAGACAGTTAAGCCAGCAGGTATTGTTATAGCACTATCTGCCGTAAGCCCACTTGCTAATATCATATATAAATAGCTTTCTCCGCCTGATATTGCATTAGCAACCGCATCTTGAAAATCACCCCAAGACCATGCATGGGCAGGGCTTACATGACCAGGCACAACCATGTTAGAAAATGGTGTAGGTATCAAAAATGCAGGTTGCATCTTTATAGCTTGTTGATATGGCATAGCCGCTTCTTCTTTAGCCTTGGCTTCTTCATAGCCATATTCTTCATCGTCATGGTTTTCGTCATAATCATAGCTATAGCTATAACCATAGTTATAATCATACAAATACTCTTCGCCTTCATGGCTAGGTATGTAGCCATGCTCCGCCTGATTGCCAAGGGCAGATATATTTAAAGCCCCCACAATCATCACAATAGCTAAAAATAGCGAAAATATACGCTTTGATAAGTTCTTTTTCATGTTCATTTTTACTCTCCTTATAATTTCTATTCAGTTTCATTATATATGAAACGGCGGTTTAATTCAACACTCTATATTGCAATATAGATGGGGCGTGGTGCATTTGACCCCCTTTCTAATGCTGAATAATGTATAATCGCACCCCTTCGTCATTGCGGACTTGCAGCGAAATTAACTCCTAGTCGTCATCCTGAGCTTGACTCAGGATCTAATTGGAGAAGGACACAGCCTTACTTAAACATGCACTATCCCACATAGATCCTGAGTCAAGCTCAGGATGACGACTAGGAGAGTGATAGGTGTCTCGCTACAAGTCTAATAACGAAGGGGCTGCACAGGATGACGAGCTAGAGGCATATCAATAACCCCTACTCAATAAATTGCAATAATTCCAATATATCTGAAGGCATATAGCCGTTTTTGTAGTGCTTAAAGTTCATCCGCCAAGGGGCATTGCCCGCCTCGCTAGTTGCCATCCCCACCAAGATATCGCCACTGCCTTCGTTTATCACATAAAACCTAAGCAGCTCCCCCGTAGAGTGCCTCCACATGTTGCGGTCAAACACAAAACCAAAATAGTTGATTATCTCATACACATCACCCTCACCCTCGGCAAGGCTAAGAGTCTTTAAGATATCAGCCGTGCGGTCTATTATAACTAACTCCTCTTCAGGCACATCCTCCATCCCTTGGGGCAGCTCTTGCGGATTTTCATCTTCATCCACTTCATTCTCATGAGGCACATGGTCAACAACCTCTTCTAGCTCATCCTCAACCACCTGATAAGCCTCAACATTTTGCTGAGCTTGAGAAGGTATATATGCCTGAGGGTGTGGCTTCTCTTCTGCCTCTTCAAGCTCCACCTCAGCGGGCGTCAGCTCTTTTGGCGTATAATCCAGCACAGCTTTGTATATTGCCTCTTCATCATTATGTTGCCCATATTTGTAAACATCATCATACACATTTGAGCTTGAGGCAAAATGGACTATACCCACAATAACAAAGCACACACAGGCCGCAACACCCAAGCCAATGCCGCAAATTTTCGCCACAGATGTAGATGGTGTAGAGGCAGCACCTGAAGGCTGGGTATGTGCCGCGGCAAAAGCCTCCTCCTCCATTAGCATAAAAGCACCTATTAGAGGGGCTAAAGCCACAATGCCCTTTAGCTTTATTTTAAGTGCAGCTCTTGCCCTTTGCAATGTTTTGTATGCACTATCTATAGAGCAGCCTGCGGTGTGGGCAATGTCTTCCATGGGCATTTCTATATAGTAATACAAATAGACAATTTCTCTTTGTTTTTTTGGCAGCTGCTCCAAAGCTTGGGCAAGCTCTAGTTGGTTTTCTTTCTTTTGTAAATATTCCTCTGGGGAGAAGTCTGTGTCAGCATCAGCATAGCTTTCTAAGGCTTCGGAGTTTTCGTTAACCACATGCTCTCTATGGCGGGTGTTCTTTTTACGCTTGCGAAAGCACTCATTTGTGGCTATTTTGCGTAGATATGGCAAAAGGGTGTCGGCTTTTATTTCGCTAGCTTTTCTAAAAGCTATAACAAATGTATCTTGCACAATCTCTTCAATATCTTCTTTGTTGTCGCAAAATTTAGAGCACACAAAAGTGATATATCTGTGGCATCTTTTGTAGATTTCATCAAATGCCGATATATCCCCAGCTTTTAGCTTTTCTATTAAGTTGTTAAAGTCTTCCTCATTTATTGTTGCAGAAATTTTAATACACCTCACCTTATTTTTGCCTTTAGGCGGTGGATTTATCCGCCTGTCTTTGTTAAAGCTCTTGAACCAACATCTCACTTATGGGCAATAAATCTCCCTCATCAAAAGGTATAGATTTTTTCAAAAAATTAAGCTTTTCTTCCAGCCTTTCAACATATAGGGCTAAGGCACTTTCAACATGGCTTTCGCTTAGCTCGGTAGCTTGTGAAATCTCGCCTATGCTTATGCCTGCAAGGTGAAAGTAGCAAATAGCCATTTGCTCTTCATAACCAAAGCTTTCAAGGATGCTGCATAGGATTATTTTGACTTTATCGTGGTTGATAAAGTCCCTCGGTATCCCTGCTGTGCTTGGTTGGCTTGCATAGCCCATATTCAAAGTTTTATCTTCGTTTTGCATTTTGATATCCAATAAGCACCTCTCTTGTAATGCATAATAATTTTGCTTACACTTATATATAGGGCACATCTTAAAGTAATTGGACATTTTTTGTTTCAAAGTTTTATTATATACGAAGCTGTGGTTTAATTCAATGTTTTATATTGCTAAAGAGATGAGCATCCTACATCCATCGCCATCCCACACTCCCCTAAATCGTCATCCCGTGCTTGACACGGGATCTATGTATGATAGTGCATACTCAATTAGGACTGCCCTTCTCCAATTAGATCCTGAGCTCACATTATTCCGATTTGACCATCTACCCCTGTAGGGGCTAACTTGTCAACCCAACCGCAACAAAACACCAAAGCATCCTCTAAAGTCTATAAAACCTCTCATAAGGCGTGT
>WQVB01000181.1 GCA_009781815.1 Defluviitaleaceae bacterium | reverse complement strand
GCCTCTCTTTGCTTTATGGCATCTTGAAGGGCTGTGGAGGAAATCTTTTGATGCTCAGCCTTTAAAGCCTCAAGCTTTGAGGCATCTGCCCCTTCTTTGCCGTTTTCCACGTCATATTCTAACTCGGCAATTTTCAAAGAAAGCTTTGAAAGACCTTTGTTTATGTCTTTTATGGTTAGGTTCGTTTTGTAATAATCCGTGTATATGCTAGATACAGTTGCATAATCCTTAGCCGCATAAAAGCCGCCAACAAGACGCACAATCGCCATAAAATCACGGTTTGCAATACGCTTCATGTTGTTTCTTTGGTCCATTTTAGCGTAAAGCTGCTTACGCTTGTCTTTATAAGGCGAGTTGTTAATGCGAGAGACAAGGTCAGCCTGTTGCTTTTTAAGGGCTGGCACTTGGTCTTTAGCTTCAATCGAGGCTTTTTTAAGCTGCTTCGTAACCTGAGCATGCTCTTTTTCGAGAGCCATCAAATCTTCAAGCTCTTGCTTTTGCTCTGGAGAGTTTAGCTTTTCTTCAAGGTCAGCATACTCTTTTTCAAGCCTCTCTAGCTGCTCAAGCTCATGCTTGGCTGTTTTGCACCTTTTTTCAAGGTTTTTATAGATATCCAAAACATATACGGGGGCAAGGTCTTCTAAAGACATGCCATAATACATTGTTTGCCCGTCTGTTTGGTTATAAAGCTGCAAAAGGGTGCGGCCGAGGGTAGACTTTCCGCAGCCAGACTCACCAACTATGCCTAAAGTCTCCCCTTGGTAGATCTCTAAAGAGACGCCGTCGTTGGCCTTTACAAACACTCCCCTTTTGCCTCTTATAGGGAAGTATTGCTTCAACTCTTTTATTCTTAAAAGTGGTTTTTTATTTTCCATGACGCTGGCCCTCCTCTGGATAAAAGCACCTTACCCATTGCACATCAGAAACTTGGAAAAGCTCTGGCTCTTCATCTCTGCATTTATCTGTGGCATATTTGCAACGGTTAGCAAATTTGCACCCAGGGGGTAAGTCTAAAGGGTGTGGAACAGAGCCTTGTATAGGGTCAAGCCTTACGCCTACAGGCGTGTCAAGACGAGGGATAGACGTAAGCAACGCCTCCGTGTAAGGGTGAGAGAAAGACGAGGCACTAAAAATATGCCTTACAGGTGCTTGCTCCACCACCTGGCCACAATACATAACGGCAACGTCGTCAGCCATTTCGTTTATAACGCCTAAATCATGAGTTATAAACATGATAGCCGTGCCCTTTTCACGTTTCAAATCATTCATCAGCTTTAAAATCTGAGCTTGGATTGTAACGTCAAGGGCGGTTGTTGGCTCATCCGCTATTAGCAAATCAGGCTTACAAGCAAGTGCCATGGCTATCATAACACGCTGCCTCATACCGCCAGAAAGCTGGAAGGGGTACTTTTTAGCCACAATTTCAGGGTCAGGTATTTTAACATCAGCCAAAATCTTCACTGTTTCGATAAAGGCTTCTTTTTTACTCATCCCCGTGTGGGTTCTAAAAGACTCACCAATTTGCCTCTCAATAGTAAAAATAGGGTTTAGGCTCGTCATAGGCTCTTGAAATATCATAGATATCTCATTACCACGGATTTTGTTCATATCTTTTTTCTTGATGTTTACAAGGTCTTTGCCTTTAAAAGTTATGCTGCCGCTAGCAACCTTGCCGTTTTCGTCTAAAAGGTGCATAACACTCATAGCCGATACAGATTTGCCGCTGCCAGATTCGCCAACAATACCTAAAGTTTTGCCAGCTTCAACTGTATATGAAACTCCATTAACCGCTTTAATAACGCCCCTTTGGGTGTCAAAATAGGTATGAAGGTTTTTAATCTCTAATAATGCCATTATGGTTACCTCCCTCTCGTTCTTGGGTCAAAGGCTTCACGTAAGCCATCGCCAATTAGGTTTATGCTCATAGTAACTATAACTAAAGCAGTAGAAGGGAAGACCCAACGCCACCATTCATCCCGTAGGATTGTAGAGTTTACCGAGCCTGATATCATGTTACCCCATGTTGGCGTAGGCTCCGATATACCAAAGCCTAAGAAAGATAGTGTAGACTCTATCATCATAGCACCTGCAAGGCCAAGAGCCGCCTGCACGATGATGATGGAGAGGATATTAGGCATAATATGTTTGAAAATTATCTTGCCCTCTTTAGCTCCTAAGGCTTTAGCCGCTGTAACATACTCTGCATCACGAGCTTGTAAAACCTGACCACGCACAAGACGCATTGTCATAGGCCATGTGAGAATACCTAAAACAAACATCATTATAAAGAGGCCTTGTAGCTCAGAAACATCCGTACCCAAACGCATCCTCATTATAAGAGCTATGGGGAAGAAGGGTAGAGAGCTTACAGCTTCAGCAAAACGCATTAGAACCATATCTACCTTGCCGCCAAAATAGCCAGATATACTGCCCAGCACTATACCGATAAACAGCTGTATTATAACGGCAACTATACCAATGAAGAAGGCATATCTACCCGCTGTCCATAATCTATCAAAAATATCACGTCCAAAGCCATCTGTGCCGAATATAAAGCCGCTAAAGCCCCAGCTTTCGGTGCTTCCATCTGCCCTTAAGGCAAAGTTAAAGTGATAGCCAATAAAAATCTCTACAAAGTCATTGTTGTTTCTTGGCAGGTTCGTCTGCCCGAGGGAGTTATCTCCCCAAGAGTATATGGTGCCGTCATCAAGCAAAACCGTAAAGTGGCCACGGCCTGCACCAATGTCTATAGCTCGACCTTGTATGTGGTCTGGAGGGAAAAGAGCGGGTTGTGCATCTGAATCAGCCCAAGTGCTAAAAGCACCAGTCTCTCTATCAACAGCAGCTCCATTGCCCCAAACATGCACGGTGCCGTCATCAAGCACAACGCCTACATGGTCATCAGATATTGCAAAACGGTCTACCCTGCCTTGCACATGGGCTGGCACATCACGGTACATCATATCCGTAGGTGCTAAAATAACTAGGTAGCCATCTTCACGAAGAGCACCACCTGTGCGGCTTGCACTATCAACTTGCACAATAGGCGT
>WQVB01000180.1 GCA_009781815.1 Defluviitaleaceae bacterium | reverse complement strand
TGCACCACCACCAGCACATACTCCTGCCCGCTAGACATCCACCCAGTTATATTCGAGATAAGGGCGATAAGACCAGCCAAAGGCGGCATAAGCAAGATAAAGATAAGCACCGCCACCGCAAGAGATATCATCACAGCAAAGGTGGGGTTGTCCTTTTTTAGCATAACGGCTAATATGCCGCCTACAATGCCAATAGCGACTATTTGGAAAATGTCCATAATCGTTGCCCTCCCCTACAGTTGAAAGAGGTTTTGCACCGTGCCAAACAAGTCGCTTATATGGGCTATAATCCAAAAAAGCACTACTATCAAGCCTGCAAGGGTTGTCATTGTTGCTTGGTCGTCCCTACCTGCTCCTTTTAAAACTTGGTTTAAAACGGCAACCAAGATGCCTACTGCCGCTATTTGAAAAACTACCGTTATGTCCATAACTTTCTCTCCCTCGAGATTTTTCTTTTAAACTAGAGCGTGTTAATATAAATGGGTTGTGCGAATTTTTGCATTATTTTTTTATCAATCTAGGAAAAAGGTTCCGCTCGAACCTGAAGGTTCGTGCGGGTTCTTTTGACCCTGCGGTTTGCCTTTGGCAAACTGACCAAAGGTCATTTTCGCAAAGCGAAAACGCAAGGAGTGGCGAAAAAATAGGGTGAAAAGGCGTGCAACAGCTTTATGTTAACACGCTCTAAAGCAGCACTATAGTGATTAAAAGCCCAGAGACAACCCCGAGCCCCCTATACATCCTGCTGTTTTTAGCACTTTCCACGTGCAACGTTTTTAAATTTTCGTCTATTGTTAATAACAACATGTCGATGGCGTTTGTTTGAGAAGCCACATCCGCCTGCCCCAAAGCACTGCCTAGCATATCTAGCCCGCCCAAATCATCTTTAGATAGATGGCCTTGCTTAAGCTCATTTATGCCCTCGTTCCATATGGCTGTTATATTTGCATCTGCACCTCCAAGCTTTTCAGCCATGTTTTTGTAAAAATCATCAAAGGGGTTGTTGACCCTCTCGCTTACAAGATAAAAAGCCTGCGGTAGAGAGTGTATGGCATACTCTAAGTGAGATTTTAGCATAATAAGGCTTTTCTTAAGCTCCAGCAAATCCTTATTACGCCGCTTGCCTTGGTTGCCTATATGCACCCCTAAAAACGAGCAAGCCCCTATAACTAAAGCTCCGCCAATATATCTTATAATCACTTAAACACCACCTCCTTAAGCTCTGCGTCATACACCTTACCCACCTTGCCTGTACCTTCTAAAAAAATAAATCTATCAAATATTTTAGCCTCTAAAACACTTGTAAGGGCGGGCTTTCTATATAGGTCTATAACGCTCTTTCCGTGAGCTGTAGCAAGTATATTCACCCCGCAGCATGCCATCTCTAGCAGGGCATCAGCATCCGCCCTATGGCCTATCTCATCTACAGCCATAACATCAGGAGACATAGCACGCAGCATGGCACGCATGCCCTCGGCTTTCGTCGCTCCATCTAGCAGGTCGGTGCAGGGCCCTAGGTCGTTTTGCACAACACCGTTATAGCTGCCACCAATCTCGCTTCTTTCATCCACCACAGACACATTATAGCCGCTTATAGACAGCTGGCGTATAGCGTCCCGCAAAATCGTCGTCTTGCCCTTGCCTGGCGGAGATAGTATAAGGGTGTTGTAAAGCCCCTCACCCTCTTTGATAATAGGCATAATTTTGCTTGCCGCACCTATCATCTCACGAGATATGCGGATGCTTATAAAGCTTATGTTGCGTAAAGTTTTTATTTTGCCGTCTACATCTAAGGTGGCTCGCCCTGCAATGCCCACCCTATGCCCCCCCGGGATGGTGATAAAGCCATTTTTAATCTCTGCATCAAAAGCATAAAGAGAATATTTTGATATTCTATCAAGAACACCTGTTATGTCTTTCAACGTGGCTTTGTATCCCCTTGCATGCTCTTTCGTTCCCTTTCCTTGAGGAGTTGCAAAAAAGCTGCCTTTGTCGCTTTCTATATACAAGGGCAGCCCCTGCCTTATATGTATTTGGGTTGCATCTTTTAAAATATCCTTAGGGCAACCTTCGAAAACCCCCCGCAGCTCGCCTTGTGTATATTCTAGTAGAAGTTTTTTTACATCCATGTACATTCTCCTTTGTAGTGCTTTGTCCCTCTCTGGCTCTTGTCCTATTTTATGTTTTGGGGATAAGAATTAGAACAAAAAAGAAGCAAGCCTAAGCTCACTTCTTGTGCATTAAAATATTCTATTGTTTTTGCTGAATGTTCATTTTATCTATATTTCTATTCGTGTATCAAATGATAATCTTATGTATTATCTTCCTCGATAGTTTATTGGGGCACTAAATGCAACCCAGCCTTGGTCTTCGTTTCCAAATGAAAGTGTTCCAGCTACGCTTGTTCCATGTATAAGGGCAGCCCCGCTATCGCCATAAGTTCCACGAATAGTAACCAAGATAACACCTTGCATTATAACCACTTGACCAGTAATGGGATGTTCCATCGGGGCATCCATTGAGCTAATCCACACAGTCCCTGTTTGCTCCCCACTTGTAGCTCCTCTATACCTTACAAATTGACCAGCCCCAGGTCTAGGGCCATAAAAATTTGTAATATTTTGACCAGTAGCTAATATTTGAGGAGACATGATGAAGGAGTTATTGAGTTGAACTCGGCTAACGTCCGTACCTAAGGCTCTACTGAATATAGGGCGTTGCACGCTTCCTATTCTAACATTATTTCTATAAATCCCTGCACCAAGAGGAACAATATCGTGATTGGTAGTGTAAACCATCGCTAACATATTGGCGGGGCCACTAGGATGCCCCAAGGTTGCATTTACATTTTGACCAGGCCATCTTATTTGTATCCTGTCCCCCATAAATAAAGCGGTAGACGCTGCCGAAACAACAATGTTTGCAAATTCATTTGTGTGCTCACTTAAACTCTCTGTTTCTAGCTCATAATCATCTCTATCAAGAGTATATTCATTCTCAAGCTGCAAAAAGGAGCGTCCGGTTTGTAGAAATATAACTTGTACCATATGCTCTTCTA
>WQVB01000179.1 GCA_009781815.1 Defluviitaleaceae bacterium | reverse complement strand
TGCGGTGTGGTTGATAAAATAGCGGTCGTGAGAGATATACAAAACAGTACCCTCATATGCCTTTATAGCCTGCTCTAGCACCCTTTTTGAGAAAAAGTCAAGGTGGTTTGTTGGCTCATCTAAAAGCAAAAAGTTAATATCCGAAAGCATTAGCTTTGCCAAAGCAACACGCCCCTTCTCGCCGCCAGACAGGGCAGACAGAGGCTTAAAAACATCATCCCCCGTAAACAAAAAAGCAGCAAGGGTGCTTCTTATCTCTTGGTTTTTAAGGCTCGGGTGGGCGTCAGATATTTCTTCAAAAATGCTCTTTTCCATATTATCAAAGGCAAGCTTTTGGTCGTAGTAGCCTATCTTTACATTGGTGCCTAGGGCCACCTCATCCGCCCCGTCTAAAATAAGGCTAAACAGGGTTGTTTTGCCTATGCCGTTTTCGCCTATAAGGGCAACCACCTCGCCCTTTTGTATATCCATATCTACCCCTTCAAAAAGGGTAAAGTCTCCAAAGGTTTTTTTGCCCTCTCTAATTTTAAGCACATCGTTGCCGCTTTTTGTGCGTGTTTTAAGGGTCATCCGCATATCATCTGGGGCTTTTTGCGGGGCTTGCAGCCTTTCAACCTTTGCAAGCATCTTTTCTTTGCTTTCAGCCCGCTTTATAGATTTTTCTCGATTAAAAGATTTTAGCAGGTCTATAGAGTCTTGCTGCTTTTTAATCTCTTTTTGCTGGTTTTCATACCTTGCCAATGCAGCTTCAAAGTTTTTTGCCTTTTCTTCGATAAAATAAGAATAGTTGCCGTGGTATAGGGTGGCCGCTTGGTTTTCAACCTCTATCACCTTACCCACAACCTTATCTAAAAAATATCTATCATGTGATATTATAAAAACGCATTTTTCATATTCCTTAACCAGATAGTCTTCAAGCCAGTTGATAGTGGCTATATCTAGGTGGTTTGTTGGCTCGTCTAAAAGTAGAAGGTCTGGCTGCTTTAATAGCAACTTGCCTAAAGACACCCTAGTTTTTTGCCCACCAGACAGCTGAGATATTTTTTGCTCACTTTCAAAGCCAAGGCCAGCAAGCACCCCACGCACACGGCTTTGGTAGCCATAGCCCCCCGCCTCTTCAAACTCTTGCACCATGCGGCTATAACGTGCCATTGTTTTTTCAAGCTCTTGCCCCTCTACGTTCGCCATAGATGCCTCAAGCTGCCTTATGTCTTTTTGCATCGTCTCAAGGTGGTTAAAAACAGAAGCCAGCTCCTCAAAGATGGTTCTGCCCTCGTCTAAATCTACATTTTGAGACAGATAGCCCACAGTCGTGCCTTGTTTTAGCGTCATTTGACCTTTGTCGGGGGTGTTTTCGCCTGTTATAATCTTAAAGAGGGATGTTTTGCCAGCTCCATTTACCCCCACAAGCCCTACTTTTTCTTTTGCCCCTAGGGTAAAGCTTACATTTTTTAAAATTTGCGTAATGCCAAAAGACAAATCTATATCCTTTAACGAAAGTATCATAAAATCACTCCAAAGTTAGTATAAAGGCATTATACACCAAACAGCATCAAAAAACAAGAGAGCCACAAAAGGGCGACTACCATAAACAAGGTAGTCGCCCTTTATAATAAGGCTTGATAGAATCAAGCGAAGGTATTAATTATGGGATGTGGACAATAGCGTTGATAGTGTCATCCTGAACTTGATTCAGGATCCCCTTCCTTCCCGAATTATTTAGACTAGGAAGGGGATTGCGGATCAAGTCCGCAATGACGAATGTGGAATATCAACGCACTTTGTCCACTCCCTAATTATTAAAGTTTACATCTTCGCCTTGCCCCGTCCAGTTTTCAACAAGTCGACCGTCGTCATATCTACGCTCAAACATATGAGAAACTGACGCCTCCACAATGTCAAAATATGCCCAATGTGTGGCGAATAAATCCGAGAAAATTGGCACTATTGGAGCATATAACCCCGCCTGGTCAACTTGACGGCCAAGCACACGGTTAATCAATGTTGCAGCTTCTGCCCTTGTGATAGGCTGGTCAGGTCTAAAGGTGCCGTCTGGATAACCTGTTATCCAACCACGGTGAGAGGCTGCCGCTATCATTTGCTCTGCCCAATGGCCAGCCACATCTGAAAACACTTGTGTGTATTGGCCTGCAATGTTGTCAAATCGCATTGCTATTGCCGCAAATTCAGCACGTGTTATAGGTGCAGCGGGGTCAAATGCGCCGTCGCCACGCCCAAAGATAACACCTGCATTTTGCATTGTCGCTATCGCCTCGGCAGACCATCTATCTGCATTTACATCGGTAAAGCTGTGGGTTGTTGTGCGATAGTGGTTGCGTGCTTCTTCCGTTAAGAGACGGAAGAAAATTGTGGCCACTTCTTCACGAGTGATGTTGTTATCTGGGCGGATTGTACCGTCTGGGAAGCCAAACAGATAACGGAAATGATTCTCTCGCTCAAGTGCGATAGGGCCTTCATCTTCTTCTTCAGGTGCAACATAGCGTATATACCTAAACTCTAAAACGTTTTGAGCAGCATTGCTTACAATAGTTATTGTTTTTGTGCTGTCGTCATCAAGTGTAAACCCTTCTAAAACTGGTGCGTGAATGGTTTGTGTAGAGCCAACAGCAACACGTTCTATAACTCTTGTAAAGATAACGTCGCCGTTTTCGTCAACATAGCGTATTGTTAGGGTAGAGAGTGGCGTTGTTACTATGCCGCCTCCTCCTCCACCGCCACCGCCACCACCGCCTCCAATTACGGTTGTTTGCTGATACATGGCTACAAAGGTGGTGTCTGTGGTTATTGGCATATTCAAGATGTCAGCACTGCTAAATAAGCTGCTGCCACCGTTCATAGACCATCCAAGGAAGGTGAAGTTACTATTTGCAACAATCCCTGGCACTTGATTAACGGTTTGACCGTGAAGCACAGTTTCTTGGTATGTGGCAGGCAACATTGTGCCGTTTGCTCCTGCGGTGAAGATTACGGTGTGCTGCTCTACCGTTATCTCATTAGCAACCCATTGGGCTACAAAGGTAGTTGTTGAGCCTGCAGCTCCAAAGGTAGCAGGTACTGGGTT
>WQVB01000178.1 GCA_009781815.1 Defluviitaleaceae bacterium | reverse complement strand
TTTATTGGCGAGGCAGCCACAAGCATTTTTGACGCAAAGGCAGGCATTATGCTTAACGACACCTTTGTAAAGCTTGTTTCTTGGTATGATAATGAGTGGGGCTACTCCTGCAAGGTTATCGACCTTATAGTCCACATGGCGAAATAATCGCCAATAAGAGAAACTTTCACATAGTTGATGGCGTCTTCTAATGGACAAATAATAAACCCCTTGGAGGACGAAAAATGAAAAAACATGTGTTTTTCTTGACTTTGCTGGCTGTGGTGCTTATTGCCATATCAGCCTGCGGGCGAGATGAAAAAAATGAAATAGAAACCTTTAATTTAACCCATAGAGACGGCATGCCAGCTTGGCTTCTTGCTGGTCTTGAAAGCTACAACAACCAAAGCTACCTTTATTTTGAGGATGTTGATGCCAAAGCTTGGTATGGTGAGGTGCTATATAGAGGCCTGCCAACCTTTGGGGATGAGTGGTTTATCCCAAATTTTGTTCAAGATGACCTTGTGGGCGATGCACCTAATGTAGCATATGCTTTTGTTAGGCATTTATCACACATAGGCGAGCTTGATGGGTTGATTGACCTTTACCTCCGTGATAGTTCCACGTGGAATGATGCCGAAAGCTGGAGTGTAGAGCAAACCCGCACAGCAGAGCGTGCAAGGGCATATTTTTGGGCAAGCTTTGTAGAGGCTGATTTACGCCTAAATCACGTTATTTTTCAATACACTCATAATGATCCGCAGCAACTAACCGAGCGTGATGCCGTTGGCATGACCTTTAACGCCTTGGCAGATAGGGGCTGGTATTTCTTCACCAATAGCGATTGGAGTAGAGAGACCATAGCATATTATATCGAAACCAGCGAAGAATCCATCCGTTTTGTAGGTGATTTGCTTGGTTATCATCACCATCTACCCTTAATATCCATTCACAAAGCACCGCCTTATGATGGAGGCATGGCGAAGTTCGGCAGTGCTGGCGGTCGCTTTTGGGGCGACACAGGGCGATATCGCACAATAGAGACGGTAGGCCCTATAGCTAGCCCCCGCACGCTAGATGTGCATACCCACGAGGTGGCACATGCCCTGCTTTGGCTCTCGCCCATAGAGTGGAGCAACATCCCCTCTCCTCCCGCTCCTTATCTCTCTGATTTTGATGATAGCTGGCATGATTTTGGGCAGTTGCTGTTTGAAGAGGGCTTTTGTGTTTTATCTCAATACCTTTTCTTGATTTACACCCAAAATCAGCGTTTTGCTGAAGGGATGAGTCAATGGATTTTGCGAGATTTAGAGGCACTTAACATAGAGTTTGACCCTGAAGTTCTTCAAAGCAACCCAGGCTATATCGCCTACAACCAAATGGGCGGCTTTACAACTTTTGAAGACTTTATGACTTTTATGGATGAGCATGTTTTTGGTGAATATCATCATGAAGCACCAACATTTGACAGGCTAGCCACAAGGGATGAGATATTGACGGCACTGCACTTTAACGCCTTTCAAATACTAGAAGGCAAACGCCCTAATATGTTTATATGGTTTTATGACATGCAAGCCGCTTTAGCGTCTGATATACCCTTTGCCGCTCTTTATGACCATTACACCGCCGCTTCGTTTTTTGCCTACTTGCTAGAGCATAGAGGAACAATGGAGGATTTGTTGCGTGTCTATCAAGATATTTATCAAGCTTATGAAGTGTATGGTATAGACTTGGGAGACTTAATAGCAGCATGGCGTTATTATCTTGATGAGAGATTTGGAGAGTGGGCTGAAATTTCAGCTTTGGTAAACGAAAGTGCAGATGTTATATGGTTTAATAACCTATTTGAGCGATATGAAGAATGGTTCGAAATGTTGTTTGCCACTATGGAGTAGTGTAGTAAGCCTACAATAAACTTGTAGTAAAACAAACCTGATATGCAACCCACCCTGTAGGGAATGGATTTATCCATTCCGCAATGGTTTATCTTAACCATGATAATAATCCTACTCAAATGATAACGGAAGGGATAAATCCCTTCCCTACAGGGTGGGTTAGGATAGCGTGAGTAGGGGATAGCAATAGACAAACTACGCAACAGTAACTCACAAAAAGGAGAATATACATGGATCAACGCATTGTTACACTAGCAAAAAATATCGTAAATTATTCTTGCAACTTACAAAAAGGCGAGAAGATTTTAATCCAAACTTTCGGGACGGACTCTGCCCCACTTGTTCGCCAAATCATCAAAGAGGTGTATGCTGTTGAGGGCATCCCCTTTACAAGCACAAGGCTAAACACCCTTGACCGTGAGATATTGATGGGTGCAAGCGAAGAGCAAATGCAGGTTTGGGCAAAGGCCGACGCCACATTAATGAGTGATATGGACGCTTATGTAGGCATTAGAGAAGGTGAAAACCCCTATGAGCATACCGACGTGCCTCAAGACAAAATGGCTCTTTATCAAAAAATCTACCAGCAAGAGGTGCACACAAAAATACGTGTAGCTAAAACCAAATGGGTGGTGATGAACTATCCAAACTATGCAATGGCTCACGCTCAAGGGCAAAGCTTAGAAGCTACCGAAGAGTTTTACTACAAGGTGTGCAACCTAGACTATGCTAAGCTTTCAAAAGCTATGGATGCCTTTGTTGATGTGCTTAAAAAGACCGATAAAGTGCGTATTGTAGGCCCTGGAACGGATTTAACATGCTCTATCAAAAACATGCCGCCAATAAAGTGCGATGGCCAAATGAACATCCCCGACGGCGAGGTCTTTTTAGCTCCAGTTAAAAATAGCGTAAACGGCCGCATCAGCTACAACACCCCAAGCCGCTATCAAGGCTTTGTATTTGAAGACGTGGTGTTTGACTTTGTAGACGGTAAAATCGTGAACGCAACCGCCAACAACACCGATTTTTTAAACAAAATCCTCGATACTGATGAGGGTGCAAGGTATATTGGCGAGTTTGCTTTTGGCGTTAACCCTTTCATCACCAAGCCAATGCTTAACACACTTTTTGACGAGAAGATTGCAGGCAGCATCCACTTTACCCCAGGCAACGCCTATGACTGGAGCTGCAACGGCAACAAATCCGCCATACATTGGGAT
>WQVB01000177.1 GCA_009781815.1 Defluviitaleaceae bacterium | reverse complement strand
TTGTCGCAGCTCTCTCGTCATTTTTCTGCGTTCCATTTGTTTGGTTTCGGTTGTTGTAGGTCTTTCGAGGATGGATAAAACCTGCCAGTAGGTATATTGTGCTGTTTTTTGGCTTGCGGTTTGCTTGCCTGTCCAATATGTTTTTACATGAAGCACAGGGTCAACATCAGATGATATAGACCAAAAGCTTATCGAAAACCTACCTCCTTTTGGTATTGCTACTTTCATACTTCTCCTGTTTTCGTGTATGACTTTAAGGGTTTGTGTGCCGTGATGGCTTGCATATTCTTTAACATACCAAGCTAAATCGGAATTATTTACGCCCCTGTTAGATTTTAGTTGCCTAGCTACAACCAAAGGTTTCCAAGGCTGAACTTTATGTTTATTAAAAATAATTTCTCCAACTACAAGGCGTACTACTAAAGCTAAAAGTGCAATAACGAATATAACAAAAATAATCTCCACGCTACCACCCCCTCCTTAAATTTGTATTTTAAAATGCCCAGCGTCAATAATAGCCCTAAAACTATCACTTATAGCGTGATAATCAATCACATCAACCCTAAAGGGTAAATCACTCACCATAAAGTCTTCTTTGATTTCGACGGTCTTTAAAAAGGGTAGCCTTTCTTGCCCCTTTATAGCCATGTCAAGGTCGCTTGCGTCGTAATGGGTATGCTTATAGCGACTACCAAAAACAAGCACTTGACAGCCTGGCACATGCTTTTTTAGAATGTCTAAAATTATATGAAATTCTGCGGGCGAAACTGCTATCATATACGCTCTTCTAACCTCTTTGTAAAATCTTGCAGATAAGCCTTAAAGCTGTTTGCTAGCTCATAAACTTCTTTTGCAACTTCCTCATGGTAGGTGTGGGCGGTTTTGTTTCTAGCCTCATAAAAGCCCCACCATGCAACAGGGTCGCTTATTAAGCCACTATGGTGTGCCGTGCGAAAAAGCTCCCTCTTGGGCTTTTCATGGATTTTGTTATCTGCATTTATTTTTACCCAGCGTTGCATCATTTTCCAAGATG
The DNA here is from genome assembly GCA_009781815.1 of Defluviitaleaceae bacterium. GTDB lineage: Bacteria > Bacillota > Clostridia > Lachnospirales > WRAX01 > WQVB01. Next base: position 2,084 of record WQVB01000177.1, on the reverse strand, counting down.
CCTCGACGGTTATTTCAAAAGCTTTGATAACAGCCATGCGAGCAAAATTTATCATGAAGTTTTCTTCTTCATCTGAAGGGTTATCTAAATATTCATCCATAGCATCTTTGGCATATTCAAGAGATTTGTGAAAGTTAGCAACTGTTTTCAAAAAGTCATCAATGTTGAGCTTTTCTTCAAATTTCACGGTTTGCACCTCTATTCATCAAAATGTACCTTAAACTGTCAAAATTTTTGTTTAGCTGGGTGGAGTGATAGGTGCCTTTGCCAACAAGCCCAAAGCCCAACTTCTCCAAAACACGCTTGGATTGGCTATTCTCTACAAAATGACAACTTGCTATTGCTTCAAGCCCAAGCCTATCAAAACAATAATCTATCACAACTTTAGAAGCCTCGGCTACTATGCCTTGCCCCCAACAATCCTTGCTTAAAGCATAACCAAGCTCAAGAAGTTTTAAATGCTTGTATCTATCATCTTTATTTGCCCAAGATGGGTGCAGCCCAATAGAGCCTATTACCTTTTTGTCGCACTTGTGAAAAATAGCAAGAACGTTCTTGTCTCTCATAAACATATGGAGGATTTTGCGACTTTCTTCTATAGATTTGTGATGCGGCCATCCAGCCATTTCGCCTACACCTTTTACGGATGCATAGGCATACAAATCATCCAAGTCGCTCTCTACAAAAGGGCGGAGGGCTAGGCGGGCGGTTTCGATTTTTATATTGGTTGTGTCGAAGGTTATGTTCATTTTTCCTCTCCTTCGCAACTATGATTACATTTGTCATCCCACGCTCACGCCAATCTAATTTACCACCCCTACCGTCATCCCGTGCTTGGCACCCCCAGTCAAGCTGAGGGCAGGCTCCGATCTAATTGGAGAAGGGCAGACTTAGTTAGAGTTGCACACTATCATACATAGATCCCGTGTCAAGCATCCTGAATCAAGTTCAGGACAGGCTCGATGACGGTGGGGGAGATAGCGAATGACGAGGCGAGGCTATGCCTGCATTTTAAGCTTTTCGGTTTGGTCGGTGGTGATAAGCACCTCGGTGATTTCTTCAAGGTCGCCATCTAAAAAGCCATCAAGGCGGTGGATGGTTTTGTTTATTCTGTGGTCGGTTACACGGCTTTGAGGGAAGTTATATGTGCGTATTTTTTCGGAGCGGTCGCCTGTGCCTACTTGGCTTCTGCGGGCGTCTCGCTGCTCTTTGGCTTGCTTTTCAAGCTCTAAATCAAAAATCCTTGCACGCAAAATACGCATGGCTTTTTCTTTGTTTTTAAGCTGAGATTTTTCATCTTGGCAAGACACTACAACACCTGTAGGCACGTGAGTTAAACGAACGGCAGAGTCGGTCGTGTTTACCGATTGCCCCCCGTTGCCCCCTGCTCTAAACACGTCTACACGTATATCTGCCATGTTGATCTCTACGTCCACCTCTTCTGCCTCGGGCAGCACCGCAACGGTTACGGTTGATGTATGGATGCGGCCTTGGCTTTCGGTGGCGGGAACACGCTGCACACGATGTACGCCGCTTTCGTATTTTAGGCGGCTAAAAGCCCCTTGGCCAGTTATCATAAAAGAGATTTCTTTAACGCCGCCAAGGTCGTTTTCGTTGACGGATAAAACCTCTACCTTCCAGCGGTTACGCTCGGCATAGCGGCTATACATACGGTGAAGGTCAGACGCAAATAACGCTGCTTCGTCTCCGCCGGCACCGCCTCTAATCTCTACAATTACGTTTTTATCGTCGTTAGGGTCTTTAGGGAGGAGGAGGATTTTAAGCTCTTCTCCAAAAGTCTCCATATTCTCTTGGCTTTCTTTAAGCTCTTCTTTCACAAGGCTTCGCATCTCGTCGTCAAGGCTTTCGTGTAGCATCTCTTTGCTATCTTCATAAGCCGATACTGCTGCCTTATACTCACGATACTTTTCCACAATGGGGGTAAGCTGGGCATGCTCTCTCATAAGTTTTTGCCAATTGGCTTGGTCGGCTATAACCTCGGCTTTGTTAATGTCTTCAGCCACCATGTTAAATCTATCTTCAATTTCTTGTAAACGGTCAAACATTTTTATCTTCCTTTCGAT
>WQVB01000176.1 GCA_009781815.1 Defluviitaleaceae bacterium | reverse complement strand
ACTCCCCTTGCCACACGGTGTCGGGGGTAAAGGCATAGCCTGTTATGCTGTCTCGCTTGGCATACAGCTCTACAATCTCTTTAGCCGTCTCCTCAATAGCCATGCGGGCCTTGGTCTTGGTTTTTTGCCACGCCTCACCACCTAGGCGGTTAAGGGCTGGCTTTGCCCCTTCGCCACCGATATACTTTTGCAGCACATCTAGCTGGCTGGTGGCCACATAAAGGTTAGCATCACCCTTAAAGCCTATCTTAAAATAGTCTCGAAACACCCCATCAACGTGGATTTTTTCGATGCCGTGATACATACCCAGCCCGTGGGCGTCATGCACAACATAATCCCCAACTTTAAGGTCGCTAAAATGGTTGATGGGCAGGCCTTTATATCTGCCTCGTTTTCTCCGCCTCTTTTTTTGTTTTTCCGCTCCGTCATCAAAATTCAAAATAGCAAATTTTATTTGAGGGTATTCAAAACCTTGAGATATCTCACCCTCAAGCCTTGTGATGTCATCCAGCTTATGTTTAGCAATCACAATAGCTTGATAACTTTGATTTGAAAGGTATGCAAGCTCCTCCCTCAAAGCCTCCACATTGCCTTTAAAGCGGGTAGTCGCCCTACCCTCAAAGCCTATAATATCATCTATTTTAAATCTTTTTAGCCCTGATGTGGCCATCAAGCTTAAAAACAGCGTGTCAAAGCCCTCCGCCTCTTTTAAGATGGAGTTATGGTTTATATCTATCTCGCAAGCTTGCGGGCTTATTTTGCCTTGGTCAAGCAGCTCTTTCAAGAAAGTGGTCTTTTCTTCTTGCTTCCTCTCCCACGCTTCTACAATGCGAGGTGCTTCGTCAAAAACCACAAGGGTGTCTTTAGGGATATAGTCAAAAAGTGTTGCAACCTCCCCATCACCTTCCAAAAGCTCCGCCATGGGGTAGATTTGTGCATCCAATAGCTTTTCACCCTCTATAGACCTTTGGGTGATAGGGTCAAAAGCCCTTATAGAGTCCACCTCATCCCCCCAAAGCTCTATGCGTAGGGGGTTATCGTTGTTAGGTGCAAAAACATCCAAAATGCCCCCACGTATGGCAAATTGACCACAACCCTCAACCTGCTCGCTGCGGATGTAGCCCATGTTAACAAGTTTTTCTGCCGCCTCCCCTAGGTTTATTTCATCAGCATCACCAATGTTTAAAATGCTGCCCACAAATTTTTCTTTGGGGGATAAGGGAGACAAAAGGGCATCGGCAGCAGCTACAACAACAAAAGGCTCACCCCCTTGCAAAAGAGTCTCTAAGGTTTGCAGCCTCTCTTTTGCAACCTCTTTGCTTGACACATCGGCTATGCCTATCATAAAATCCAAAGGGGGAAGGTTAAAGGTTGGGTAGTTCGCAAAAAAAGCCAAATCTTGCAAAGCTTCTTTGGCTTTTTCTTCATTATGGGTGATAAAAAGGATGCTTTTTTTAAGATGCCTTGCCACACCTGCCGCCAAGTGGCTTTTTTGCCCATCCACCAGCCCCGTCAGCAATGCAGCCTTTGCACCCTCTTGCCCAAGCAAATCCACCACGCTGTTAAAGCTCTCAAGCCCCAGCAAAGGCACAAACAATCTATCGTCCAAATTAATTATCTCCATTAAAAGTGATTAAACCCGCATCCGCCGTCATCCCGTACTCACACCAATCTAATTTACCGATTACTTAAGTTCGTCATTAGACCTGTAGCGAAATGAATCCAAGTGTCGTCATCCTGAGCTTGACTCAGGATCTATGTGGGTTAGTGTGCACCTAATTAGGGTTTGCCCTTCTCGAATTAGATCCTGAGTCAAGTTTCGCTCAAAACCAAGCTCAACCAAGGGCTCAGGATGACGACTTGGGAGGAGGCGGTTTCGCTACAAGCCTATTGCGGGCTTGACCCGCAATCTCACTTATGCCAATTGCCAAAGAGTGGCAATTGCAAGCCTAGAGATTACGGGTCAAGCCCGCAATGACGAAGGGTAGAGTACTCTAAATCGACAAATAGGAATGGCGTCTCCCGTGCTTGACATGGGATCCACGTGGGGTAGTGCATACCCAATTAAGGCCATCCTTCTCCAATTAGATCGGAGCCTGCCCTCAGCTTGACTGGGGGTGTCAAGCACGGGATGACGACTAGGGGAGCATAGGGCAGACTCAGAGTGAGGGATAACATCACCCAATCGGTTTATCCATCCCCTCGCCATTATACTTATTCATAGCATAAGCAACCCCATGAGCCACAACATCCTCCAAAGCCTTTGCCGCCGTCAAAACGCCACCTACAGCGTCGTCCATCTCCTCTTTTGTAAAACGAGACAACACATGGTCTGCCTGAGCTCGCTCTTGAGGTCTTTTGCCAACGCCTATTCTAACACGCACAAAATCTTCCGTCTCAAGGTGATAAAGGATGTTTTTAATGCCATTATGCCCGCCAGCGGTGCCTCTCTCCCTTATGCGGATTTTGCCTACGGGCAGGTCGGTGTCGTCATAAACCACAATAAGCTTAGCCGCCACATCTTCCTTAGGCATCTTGTAATATTTAAGGGCAGCCCTCACAGCCGTACCTGACAGGTTCATATAGGTTGTAGGCTTTATCAGCACGATTTTTTGCCCAGCTATAAAGCCCTCGCCCCCATAGGCGTCAAGCTTCATAGCTTTTATCTTCACGTCATGGTCAATGGATATTTTGTCTACCACCTCAAAGCCGATGTTATGGCGTGTGGCGTCATACTGCCTGCCGGGGTTGCCAAGGCCAACGATTATATACATATTTTCACCTTCGTTCTCATCATCCTTCTGCACCATGCCATCATCATTCCTCACCGCCCTACCATCATCCCGTAGCACCCCTAGAGCCTGCCCTGAACTTGATTCAGGGTCATCCCGTGCTTGACACGGGATCTAATTGGAGAAGGGCAGGCTTAATTGGGGTTGTATACTATCATACATAGATCCCGTGTCAAGCATGGGATGACGGTAAGGTAATGTAGTCTATCTCTTAGAAGGCGGCTTCCACCCCAGCTTATTCTCTTGCCTCGCCCTAGCCACCGCAAGGCTTGACCCAGGCACATCTTTGCTAATAGTAGACCCCGCCGCCACAAAAGACGCCTCCCCAAGGGTGATAGGTGCTACCAAGTTAACATTACAGCCAACAAACACCCCGTCTT
>WQVB01000175.1 GCA_009781815.1 Defluviitaleaceae bacterium | reverse complement strand
TGGCTCATTATGATTCTGTCGCTCTTTCAAGCAACCTAAACCCCAACTTCATTAGCCATTCATATGGTGCGGCAGATGCTGGCTATGGGGTGGTTACCATGTTAGAGGTCGCCCGATACTTTGCAGGGCGTGATTTAGAAAACACCATATACTTTCTTTTTACCGACCTTCATGAGATAGGGCTGTTTGGTGCACACCACGCCATAAGCAATATGGATTTTTCTAATGTGAGCATGATATTAAACCTTGAGGCAAGGGGCATACGTGGGCCTGTGTATATGTTTGAAACAGCAGGGCAAGATTTTGAGGTGGTTCGCTTTTTTAGAGATGCCCTTGCAGCTAGAGGCGTGCAACCTATGACATACTCTATAGCTACGGCAGTTTTCGGTATGATGCCAAACGGTTCAGACCTTACTCTCTTTTTTAGAGAAGATTTTGCGGGGATGAACTTTGCCCCTTTGAATAGTATACGCTATTATCACACATATAGAGACAGCCTTGACAACATCTCCCTCACTACAATGCAGCACTATGTAGACACTATATTGGCATTAACATATGCCTTTGCCACCAACCCCCAGTTTGGCGATATAGACGCCTTTGCCTCAAACAGGGCAGGCGTATATTTCTCATTACCCTTTGGGTTAATGGTGCTATATTCAGACACAACAGCTCTTGTTTTGGCCCTAGTGGCACTTGTGGGGGTTATCGCCTTAGGTGTGCTTTTGCGAAACAAAATCAGCATCAAAAAAGTAGGCATTTGGATGGGTGTTCTTCTTATAGCTGTGGCTTTAGCAGCGGGTGTAGGGTTGCTTGTAAGCTTTATCATCTCCCTCATCACGGGGGATGCTTTTAGCCTTGTCTTTATGCCAAATGCTCCAGAGCTAGCTATAATGCTACCTGTCACCGTTGTTGTTTTTGCTTTGTTTGCATTTATGCACAAGCTATTTAAAGGCAAATTCAACAAAAACGAGATGACGCTAGGCAGCATGGTTTTGTTGGCTTTGCTCACCATTGGGCTGCAGTTTGTTATGGTAGAGGCAACATTTTTAACTCTCGTTCCTCTAGGCTTTACCTTGCTTTTCTTTGGGCTGTCAACCATCCCTCAAGTTAAAGAAAACCAAGTGTCTATGCTTTTGTGTGCCGCCATGCCCCTTGTTGTAACAATGGTTATTATAGTGCCTGCTATGATATCCTTCGTGATAGCTTTAACCATAGGCGGCCTTGCGGTGCCTTTGGCTTTGGGCATTTTGATGAGCATAACCCTGCCGCCTCTTTGGATGGATATCTAGCTGCCGATTGTTCATTAAAGCTATCCCGTTAAAAATGTTGCGTAAGCACGACCTAAAAAATATCTTGCATAATTAAAAGAGATTTGATATAATAATAAAAAAGAGCAATCGCAAAGCGGTTGACTTAAAGATTTATGGTTGTTAAATAACCGCTGTCTTTGTCAGAGGGGCGGTTATTTTCTTGTAGAAAATACGTCTAACAAGTATATTACAAGCTTTACGAGTTCAATAACAATCGTTACTGCTCCAAAAGTCATTATAATAATCTCGAAATTAGACATGGTTTCACCCCCTTTCTATAGAGGGAGTTTCGCCAACCGCCTTGCTTTTTTGATTGCTCTCAAATCATACTATATCACATAAACCGACATTTTTCAATCCCTTTCAAAAAAATATTGACAAGCCTCTTTTGATGTGATATACTACTTAGAATTTGAGGAAAAGAAGGGAGATGAAGAAGAAGATGAAACAAGCCATTAAAGTATCAAACCCTCTTATAAGCCACTATGTGGGCGAGTTGAGAGATATTAATACTGATAAAAATGCATTTGCAAACGCTATTGAAAACATCGTTTATTTGATGTCTTCACAAATTACAAGCAATATCGAGTGTGGCACAAAGAAGGTTTCTACCCCTTTAGCTGACACCGAGGTTGCTTATTTTTTTGACAAAGTGTTGATTATTCCAATTTTAAGGGCAGGCATGGCCATGTTTGAGCCGATGAAGAGAATATTGCCCCATGCGGCATACGGCTACATAGGCATACAACGTGTGGAGAAAGACGGCCAGCTTGTTGCAGATATGTATTATTGCAACTTGCCATCTAATTTACAAGATTATAAGGTCTATATTTTAGAGATTGTTGTGGCAACGGCCGTTACCGTTAAGCATACCGTTGATTATCTATTGGAGCAAGGTGTGAAGTGTGAAAACATTTCTTTAGTTAGCATTATCTCTTCAAAATATGGAGTAGAAGAGCTAGGCGGCAAATACCCGCAGTTAAATATGATTACTTGTGAAATTGACGAAACCCTCACAGACAAAGGCTATATAGTGCCAGGCCTTGGTGATGCGGGTGATCGCTATAATGGCTATTAGGATTTTTCTAATAGCTTATTTAATGCACTTTTTCGGTTTAAATAACAAAAAACAATAAAGGGGATATTCAAAATGTCAACAACAACACAAAAAATGGGCCCGTTTAAAATGGGCGTTATGGGCTTGCAACACATGTTTGCCATGTTTGGTGCTACGATTTTAGTACCTTTACTTACTGGCCTTTCTATCCAAGTAACCCTTATAGCTGTAGGTGTGGGTACTTTAATTTTCCACTTCTTTGCCAAAGGTCGTGTGCCAGCTTTCTTAGGCAGCTCTTTCGCTTTTATGGCTGGTATACAGCTCATATCATCACCAAATGATGGTCTGTTTGCAGGCTCAGCTCAAGCCTATGGCTTGGAGGCGGCAGAGCATGTGCAAGCCTTCTTGCCATATGCAACAGGGGCGATTTTAGTGTCAGCCCTTTTATACATTGTCTTTGCCGTTTTGGTTAAACTGGTAGGTGTTAAACGCTTTATGAAGGCTGTGCCTACGGTTGTTACAGCTCCTACAGTTGTTTTGATAGGTATAACCCTTGCACCCCATGCCATCAACCAAGCTTCAACCAATATCATCCTTGCCGCTGCAACCCTTATTATCATTATTGTGGCGTCTTCATGGGGCAAGGGCATGGTTAAAATTATACCTATCCTTCTTGGTCTTGCAGGTGCGTATATAATCGCCCTTATAATGAACGCCGCAGGTGCTACAAATGCTGATGGTTCAGCTCTTTTAGACTTCTCTGCCACTTCATATTCAAGCATAGTTGGCATGCCTGATTTCTTCTTACCTCGCTTTAACATCTGGGCTATC
>WQVB01000174.1 GCA_009781815.1 Defluviitaleaceae bacterium | reverse complement strand
AGAGTCTATGGGGGTTGTTTATGTGATTAACGGCTATCAACTTACAATGATGGATAGCGTGCTTATTTTGGCGGGGGCTACCGTTATCTTTTTTGGCCTGTCTGTTTGGAGGATATCAAGAAGATATGTGTAAAAACCGTATCTATCTATCTAAAATTGATATGTCATTAAGCCAAGATGTTTATGAAGGCTTGTTGGGGTTGATTTCAGAAGAAAATAGGGAGAAGTGCCGCCGTTTTAAGTTTAAAGAAGACGCCTTGCGTACCTTATATGGGGAGTTGATGCTACGCCATGTGCTGGTGGGGCAGTTGGCCCTTAAAAATGAAGAAATAGAGATATTAAAAGGAAAGTGGGGCAAGCCTTATGTCGAGGGTTTGCCCACCCACTTTAATATATCTCACTCGGGGGATTATGTTGTTTGTGCCTTTAGCCAGCAAGAGGTTGGGGTGGATATAGAGCAAATACAAGAGGTTGATTTGAACATTGCAAAGCGGTATTTTACCCAGCGTGAGTATGAAGATTTGCTGGCTCAAACGGAGAGCCAAAGGCTTGAGTATTTCTTTTCTTTATGGACGCTTAAAGAAAGCTATATGAAATGGTCAGGCAGGGGGATGCACATGCCGCTAGATTCTTTTTCTTTTGAAATTGCAGGTGGGGATATTTCTTTGGTGGATGTTAAGCTCAAAGAGAAGCTATTTTTTAAGCAATCCTCTTTTGAGGGCTATCAAATATCCCTTTGCACAACAATTGAAAGCTACCCCCTAGATATAGAGACAATCACTATAGAAGATATGAGCTTTTAGAGAGGGCGTGATGAGGATTAATTTTAACCGTAAGTTGGTTATGGCTGATGGAGAGGTAATTTTAGGCAATGCTTTTGGCTCTGATGAAGAAGTTATTTGTGAGGTAGTTTTTCAAACAGCGAAAACTGGCTTTCAAGATGTTTTGACAGATCCAGACCACTGCAACCAGATAGTCGTGATGACCCATGATATAGCTGATAGCCACGAAATTAGCCATGATGGCTATGATGCTATAGGTGTGTCGGGGCTAATTGTAAATAAACATTGCCAACATATAGATAGGTTTTTGAAAGAAAAAAATATAGCTGGGTTATGTGATGTTGACACAAACACGCTTACCGAAAAGATACGTAGAGATGGCGTAATGTATGGCATTATTGTTGATTTTGATGTGTCGGATGAAGATGCGTTGGTGAGGCTTGTTTCTGCACCTCATGTAACCAACCATGTTAGGCAAGTTTCGCCTAAAGAGGCCTACACCGTTTTTGTTGAAAATAAAAAGTTTAGGGTTGCCCTTATTGCTTTTACTGCCAAAAGAGGGATTGTTAGCGAGCTTACGGCAAGGGGTTGCGAGGTTGTTGTTTTTCCATACAATGCCTCTGTTGCGGAGATCGAGGCCGTCAAGCCCGATGGCATTGCCCTTAGCAGCGGCCCTGGAGACCCGTCAGACCTGCCTGAGCTGTCTCCAGTTATAAGAGAGCTACAGGCAAAATACCCGCTGTTTGGCGTTTGTTTGGGGCATCAACTGTTTGCTATAGCTAATGGTGCAAAAACCTCGAAGATGAAGTTTGGGCATAGGGGCGAAGATGTGCTTGTCAAAGACATCCCCACAGGCAAGGTTTTAAGCACATTTCAAAACCACGGCTACCACGTTGATATAGGCTCGCTTGCGGGTACCGACCTAGAGATAACCCAATATGCAATTGACGACGGCAGCATCGAGGGGCTAAGGCACAAAAAATACCCAGCCTTTACAGTTCAATATCACCCCGAAGCTAGCCACGGGCCTAAAGATTCTAACTATTTGTTTGATTTGTTTGTGGAGTCGTTAAGACCTGAGGTGGATTTGTAGGAAGGCAATATACTCGACTACTCACCCCCTCTCACCATACCTCACTTCCTATCGTCATCCAGCCCCTTCCCATCATTACGTGCCACTCCTAAGTCGTCATCCCGTGCTTGACACGGGATCTAATTGGAGAAGGGCAGGCTTAGTTGGGTATGCACTATCATACATAGATCCCGTGTCAAGCACGGGATGACGGCAGGGGGGCGGTATGATGGCAAGGTAGTGTGCGGGGTGTTGATGTGGGTATGCAATCGCTCATTTCTTTGCATAAATATATAGCTTGACTTTTATGTTGTTTTGGTGTAGACTTGAATATGTCGTGCTAGTCGGGGAAGTAGTGGCTCCCTGTACCCGAAATCCACTATAGCGGGGGTGATGCCTCTTTAGAGGCCTTTGTGCGTTTATATTCGAGATTTGTAAGCGGTGTTGAGGGTCAAGTCTTGCGCAATAATGACTGGTGAACCGTGTCAGGGCCTGACGGCAGCAGCACTAAGCCAGCACCATTATGTGCCGCAAGGTCGCTTGGCCTGAGCTGGCTGCAAGTTGAGGTATAGGCCACAAGGTCGAAAAGAGGTGCACGGCTTAAAAGAAATTTATTATGTTTATATATGGGGGAATTGGGATGAAAAAAGGCTTTCTTCAGCTTTATTTGGGTGAAGCCGCCCTTCTTCTTCCAACAGTTAAGGGGCTGGCTCTGCGTGCATCGGGGGCTGGCCTTTCTGTTTTGATTATTGATGGTGATGAGCTTGCGGAGCCTTTTAAGCGTTATGATGTAATCATCATACAAAACTGCGACCTTATCCAGCAAGAGGTAGATAAAGATGTGGTAAAAAACCTTGTGAGAAGCCGCCCTCTTGATGCTGAGATGGTGCTTTGTGGCACGTCTTTTGATGATGAGATTATGGAGATGGCGGATTTGATAAGTGAGGTAAAATTTATATTGATTTGATTTTGGAGGGTAATTTATGTTTAATCTTGAAACAAATAAATCAAGCTGGCGTGATGTTTTTTCGGAGAGCTTGGGAAAGATTGTTGTTAACCAGACAATCTTCATAGATAAAGTTATGGAGAGTAATGGCGGGTGGAGTCTTGATTTTGATAAGGGTATCTTTTCTCTTGGTGATGATGAGTTTCCGTTTCAATTTATTGGGAGTGAATCCAATTCGTCCAACACTTGGCTATGGGGGTGGGAGAATGTTAATGGCTTTCCTGATGACTTGTTAGATGCTGCAAACCAAACTAGGAAGTTTGGTGAGGAGTGTGGTCTTATGCCTTTAATGACTGCCGAACTTGAATTGACTTCAGAGATATATGGCCATACCTTATCCATTATAGCGGCATCCATCTTTGGCGGGAAGGCGTGCTATTACTATGCAGGCTCAGAAGATGGTT
>WQVB01000173.1 GCA_009781815.1 Defluviitaleaceae bacterium | reverse complement strand
TTTTGAATGTGGCTTTCTCTCATTATTTGTTGCCTCATGGTGCTATAATTTTCACAGGGGAAGATGGGGTGCAAAGACGTATGTTTATACACGAGAGCATGCGTGGCGGGTGCTACTCTATTTATCATTTAGGTGAAGCTCACGAGATAGGCTAGCCCTAAAATAAAACTTTGGAGGATTTGTAGATATGATTAAAAAGTTTTTTGCACCACTATTGCTAGGGGCGGTCGCTTTGCTTGCTTTCGCCGCTTGTGGGGGAGATGAGGACTATGATCAATTAAACGGCAATGGTCATAATTCACGATACTATACGCTGGAAGAATTGGGCGATATTATAGAAGCATCAGGCACTTTTTGGGAAGATTGGTGGTATGGCAGGGGCATGTTTGATTGGGGCAATTGGTCTCATGATGGAGATGTGCCTGAACACCTGATATCAAGGGGGTTTGCACTCCTTTTGCCAGCTTCAGGGTTTGAGAGCATCAATCATGTAGAAAGCTATTTGTTGCAATATTACACCGCCAACTTTTTATATCAACAGCTGTTTGGCGAGCATACCGTTTTTGTTGAATATGAGGGAGCATTATATTCAATGGAAGCAAGGATGGGCAGCATAAGGCCTGATTGGTCAACAGCAACCCATGTGTTGATAGAGCAAGGTGGCAGCCATGCCGTGGTTGAAACAACGGTTGTTGTGGATGCTTGGCATAGGGTGCCTTATGGTGAAAATAACCCTAGAGAAGAAATATATCGCTTTACCTTTATAGATGGCAGGATTAATGAGGTAACGATGCAGGGCGACCCAGTTTTGCCTCATCACACCCGACCTTTTCAATAAAATTTTGGAGGATTTATATTTATGCTTAAAAAGTTTTTTGTACCGCTATTGCTAGGGGCTGTTGCCTTATTTGCTTTTGCTGCTTGTGGCGGCTATGAAGAAGATTGCAATATATATGAAGAACATAAACCATATAGTCAAACAATTACCCTTACCTCCACATGGGCTAAAACTGATGACTACTTCTTTTTAGCTAACGAGAGGCTATATCGCCTGCCTTTAGAAGACATAAGTCAAGGGCAAGCCATAGATTTTACCCAAACTGAAGGGGTGGTGAGGATTGTAGGTGTTGGCAGCGACTATTTGTTTGTGGCTGTGTATGACGAAAGAGACTGGATGATTAACCGCTATTATGATATTTATCAAGTTTCGTTTGATGGCACACAAAGCCAACTTATAGATGCTGGTGAGTATTATGGCGTGCCGTTTTTTCATCAAGCGAGCAATTCTATTTTGTTTGCTCGGGGTGATGCGGGCGAGGGTATAGTGTGGCTAGACGCTATGCACCTAGACACAGGGTCAAGGCACACCTTTTTTGAGTTTGAAAGCGATAACTTTTTTACAGATCAAGCAGGCTGGAGGCAGATGGACGACGGTGCCGTGGTGTTTATAAACGCCGCATGGGGTGCTATAGAGCCAAGGTCTGATTTTATTCTTGTTGAGGCTGATTTAGAGGCCAAGAAGGTGGAGCTTGAAGAAACAAATATAGCCCCAATACCCATGCAAGAAATTACAAGAGATTTTATGCAACAGAATGAGGATATCACCATGCTGTTTAGCTTTGGCGGGGTGTATATCGCTGCTATAGATATAGATGAAAGTGAATCTATTGATGCAAGGCTGTTGCAAATCGTATTGCTTTCTCAAGAGGGTGAGGTTAGAGAAACCCTAGCGGAGGTATGGCATGGCCACAACGCACACCTTGAGATAAAGCATCTTGAAGAGGCAGGGCTTTTGATGATAAAGCAAGGTAGCTTTTGGAGGGTTGATAGCGTTGTGCAAGGGATATATTGCTTATATTGCGATATATGGTTTAGGTTAAATTAATTTTGCTGGAGGAAAATAAGATGTTCAAAAAGTTTTTTGTACCATTGCTATTAGGGGCGGTTGTGTTGTTTGTTCTAGCCGCATGTGGCGGGGGCGATGATGATGATTATGAATATGAAAATGGTGGCATGGGTGAGCCTTTATATCTTCAATTAACATTGGAAGAAATGGGTGATAGAATCGAGGCGGCAGGTAGCTTTTGGGAAGATTGGTGGAACATTAGGGGTGCTTTTGATTGGGATTATTTGGAGATGGCTGGCGAAAGCACTCACCCTATATCTTGGGCTAGGGTGGCTACAAACGCACCTTTTCAAACCCTTGATGATATAAGCCACTATTTGCTGCAATATCACACAGAAAGCAGCATAGAGAGCCTAGGCAGCCTTGAGGTTTTTGCGGAGCATTATGGTAGGCTTTATGTGGACATTGTAAGAGCTGGCTTCCCTCGCCCTAATTGGGAGACGGCAAGCCATGTTTTGCTTGAACAAAGCGAAGGGCATGCGGTGGTGGAGACGACTATCCTTTATGGAGCTTGGCACCATCCATCCGCCCAAGGAGATATAGAAAACGCCATTGCAGAGGGCTTTTTGTGGAAGATGGTTTATCACTTTACCTTTGATGGCGATGGACGTATTAGCAATGTGGTTGAGCTATCTGTAATGCAAAACCCCCAAGGGGAGCTAGACGAGCCAACACCCACCCACACCCTAGAAGAGATGGGCGACATTATAGTGGCTAGAGGCAATTTTTATGAAGAATGGTGGCAAGGGGTGGGCAGGTTTGCTTGGGAAAATTGGGGCGATGAAAGCTCGGATTGGGCACAATCTTCCAATAGATTAAATTATCCAAACCACCCCCTATCAATGGCCTTTGAACCTCTTTTGCCCGCAACTGGCTTTGAAAGCATAAATGATATTCGTGATTACTTGCTGAACTATTATACCGAAAGTTTTGCGGATTTTCAGCTGTTTAGGGAGTATCCAATCTTTATTGAATATGACGGTGTGTTGTATTCAATGGGTGCAAGGGCTGGCATTGTAAGGCCTGATTGGGCAACAGCTACCCATGTGCTTGTGGAGCAAAGTGGCCCAAATGCTACCATTGACACCACGGTTCATGTGGCTGCTTGGCATAGATACCCCTATGACATTGGAGTTTTTGAGGATGTATATCGCTTTACATTCATGGACGGGCGTATTGATGGCGTTATTAGACTTGAAAACTAAAAACAACACCCCAAGAGTATGAGATTGGCACTTTTGGGGTGTTTTTTAAAAGAGAATAAGCAAGTAGCATGAAATTTGTCATCACCCGCTCACGTCATCCCATTTTGATGACGTCATTAGACTTGTAGCGAAACGAAACCAAGCGCCGTCATCCCGTG
>WQVB01000172.1 GCA_009781815.1 Defluviitaleaceae bacterium | reverse complement strand
TAGTTGAGATGGACGGCTTTGGCGTTAACGAGGGCATCATCATCCTAGCTGCCACCAACCGCCCAGATATACTAGACCCTGCCCTTCTCCGCCCAGGTCGCTTTGACAGGCGTGTTGTGGTTAACCGCCCTGATGTAAAAGGGCGTGAAGATATTCTAACAATTCACTCTAAAGGCAAAAAGCTTGCAGGTGATGTAGATTTAAAAGCCCTAGCCAGCCTTACATCAGGCTTTACGGGTGCAGATTTAGAAAACTTGCTTAACGAGGCTGCCCTTCTAGCGGCTAGAGAAAACAAGCTAGAGGTATCTATGGCTGAGGTTCGCCTTGCCTTTGTAAAAGTGGCTGTAGGCACGGAGAAGAAGAGCCGTGTTATCTCTAATAAAGAAAAGAAAATCACAGCCTACCATGAGGCTGGCCACGCCGTTATTATGGAGGTGTTGGATGAGCTTGACCCAGTTCACCTTATATCCATCATCCCAACGGGTATGGCTGGCGGCTATACAATGCCCCTGCCGACAGACGACAAAATGTACCTTAGCAAAACCCGCATGGAACAAGAGATAGTGGGCCTTATGGGCGGTCGTGCGGCGGAATATTTAGTGATAAAAGACATAACAACAGGTGCTTCAAACGATATAGAGCGTGCAACGGCTATAGCCCGTGGCATGGTTACAAAATATGGCATGAGCGACGCTTTGGGCCCTATCCTTTTCGGCTCAGAAAGCGAAGAAGTCTTCTTGGGTAGAGACATTAGCCAAAGCCGCAACTATGGCGAGCAAATCGCAACAACTATAGATAAAGAGATTGAACGCCTTGTAACCACAGGCTACAAGCAAGCCCTTGATATTTTAGAAGAGTTTATGCCAGTGCTTCACGAAACTGCTGAGGCTCTAATGGACAAAGAAAAGCTCACCAATGCTGAATTTGTAGCGATTTTAGATAATTTTAGAAACCCTAAGCCTAAGGTTGAGGTAATCGAAGCAGAAACTATCGAAGTGGAATAAATTTAAACCACTTCCCTAAGTCGTCATCCTGAGCCCTTGGTTGAGCCTTGCTCTTCAGGCGAAACTTGACTCAGGATCTAATTGGAGAAGGGCAGTCCTAATTAAGGCATGCACTAGCCCACATAGATCCTGAGTCAAGCTCAGGATGACGACTTAGTCTAACAACAAAGGCAAAAATAGAGGCATAATACCAAAATGAAACTAATCGTTCTTGATGAAGTAGATTCTACAAATACCTATTTAAAGCAGCTGTGTCAAGAGGGTGTGCCCTATGGCACGGCTGTTTATAGTGATAATCAAAAAACAGGCTATGGCAGGCGGGGCAAGTTTTGGCATAGCGAAAAGGGCTGCAACATCTCCCTCTCTATGGCTTTAGAGCCTTTTGAGGGTGATAGCCTCATATCTCTAGCTGTTGCCGCTGGGGTGGTTACATCTTTAAAGATGTACCTGCCGCCTAAAGCAAATATAGGGATAAAGTGGCCAAACGACATCCTCCTAAATGGCAAAAAAATCTGCGGCATCTCTTGTGAGAAAATCCATACAGATAAGGGGTATGTCATTATAGGCATTGGCATAAATGTCAATAACACATCCTTCCCTGCCGAATTAACCCAAAAAGCAACCTCCATATTTTTAGAAACTGGAGAGAGCATCGACCTTTCGTATATAGAGAACGCTGTTAGAAGCCATGTTAGGGTTATGTGCCACTTTCTAGCTGGGGGGGCAACCTCTCAAATCTTAAAAGTTGTTAGAGATTTTTGCGTAAACCTAGGGCAAGAGGTTAGCATTATAGGCGAGGCAGGCGTTATAGCCCAAGGCATTGCAAAAGATATAGCTGCAGATGGCGGCATAATAATATCAAAAGAAGATGGTAGCGATGCCGTATATTATAGCGGCGAGATTTCGTTGCGTTAATATAATTTGCTAGTTGCTTAGGCACGTCATTGCGGACTTGTTTCCCCTAAAACCAGGCTCAACCTATGGATCCGCAATCTCTAGGCTTGCGATTGCTGCTTTTTAGTAATTGGCATAGTGAGATTGCGGATCAAGTCCGCAATGACGAAGGGTAGCATTACACGTCGGAGGTATACCATGTTACTAACAATAGATGTAGGCAACACCAACATAGTTTTTGGTCTCCACAACGGGCAAGAGTTTACCCGCTTTTGGAGGATGAGCACAAGGCAAAACCACACATCAGACGAGATGGGTGCCTTCATCAGCTCTTGGTTGGCTTTGGAAGGCATAGCAAAAGATGACTTAAAAGACATTATCATCTCATCCGTGGTGCCTGATATTATGTATTCCCTAGACAACGCCACTCGCAAATACTTAGGCATAACCCCCCTTGTGGTGGGCAAAGATGTGAAAATGAACATCACCCTGCCACCTGCAAGCCAAAGAGACCTTGGCACAGATAGAATTGTAAACTGTGTTGCTGCATATACTTTATTTGGTGGCCCTGCTATTATTATAGATTTTGGCACAGCAACCACCTATGATGCTATCTCCAAAAGCGGCGAGTTTATAACAGGCCTAACCTGCCCTGGCATTAAAATTTCTGCCGATGCCTTATTCTCTCGTGCGGCGTTGCTAGGCAAGGTGGAGCTTAGCTTGCCCCCTTCTATGCTGGTGCAAACCGCCGCTGAAAGGTTGCAGGCAGGCATTTTATACGGTGCTATAGGTCAAACGGAATATATTGTAAATGCCCTCAAAAAAGAGATAGGTGAGCCTGATGCGGTGGTTGTAGCCACAGGGGGCCTCTCCCACACAATAGCTGAAGGTACGCAAGTTTTTGACCACATCATCCCAAGCCTTACCCTAGAGGGGCTAAAAATTCTACATGATTTAAATAAGGACTCAAAATAAGGATTAGCATATGAAAATCGCCAATATACAACTTAAAAGCCCCGTGGTGCTTGCCCCTTTAGCAGGCATCTCAAACCTGCCCTTTCGCCGCATTTGTAGCCAGCTAGGTGCGGGGATGGTTACAACGGAGATGGTAAGCTCAAAAGCTATGGTGCAAGGCAACCGTGCCACCCGCCTGCTGCTGAGGACTGACGACACAGAAAGCCCTAAATCTGTACAAATATTCGGCAGAGAGCCTAGCATAATGGCAGAAACTGCAAGAATATTAAATGACACAGATTTTGACACTATAGATATAAACATGGGCTGCCCAGCGGCTAAAATCGTTAAAAACGGCGAAGGCTCAGCCCTTATGAAATCACCAGAACTTATCGACGAGATTGTACGTAGTGTTGTTAAGGCATCTACAAAGCCCGTTACAGCTAAAATCCGCCTTGGGTTTGATTTTGAT
>WQVB01000171.1 GCA_009781815.1 Defluviitaleaceae bacterium | reverse complement strand
CAATTAGGACTGCCCTCCTCCAATTAGATCCTGAGTCAAGCTCAGGATGACGAGTAGGAGAGTACGGCGTGATGGAGAGAAGTATTGATTTCGCAACAAGTCTATTGCGGACTTGATCTCGGTTGCTCAGGCGAGCAGCAAAAGCGAACCTCTTTTGCGACCAGCCCGCAATCTCACTATACCAATCGCTAAAAAGCAACGATTGCAAACCTAGAGATTGCGGGTCAAGCCCGCAATGACGAAGGGTAGAGTGTTTTGAGATGACAAATCGGAATGACGTGAGCACGAGATGACGATGGGGATGGTTTGACACAAGCCCAATAACAAAAGATAAGCACCACCCTAATACAACAACCATCAAACAAGAATTGGAGCGATAAAAATGGAAGAAGAACAAAAAGAGAAAAAAGGATTTTTTAAGAAGATTTTAGGAGGCTTAGCCAAAACAAGAGAAAACATAGCAGCCTCCGTTGAGAATGTTTTTAAAAGCTTTAGAAAAATAGATGAAGAGCTATTTGAAGAGCTGGAAGAAGCCCTAATTTTAGCTGATTGTGGCGTGTCTGCCTCTATGGATATTATAGAAAAGCTGCGAGACCGCACAAAAAAAGAAAAACTTGAAGATGCCTCCCAAATCCGCCAGGCTTTGATAGAGATAATATCTGACGCTTTAAAAGAAGCCGCCCCCGCCGCAGACATCACACCCCCTGCCGTGGTGCTTGTTATAGGTGTTAATGGCGTTGGCAAAACAACAAGCATAGGTAAGCTAGCATCATCCTTTACCCAAGCTGGCAGCCAAGTTGTGCTTGCAGCGGCAGACACCTTTAGGGCAGCGGCTATCGACCAGCTAGAGATATGGGCAGATAGAAGCGGTGCAACCCTTATCAAACATCAAGAAAACGCAGACCCTGCGGCTGTTGTTTTTGACGCTTGCACATCTGCCAGGTCTAAAAAGGCGGATTATTTGATTGTAGACACGGCAGGCAGGCTGCACAACAAGAAAAACCTGATGGAAGAGCTTAAAAAAATATCTCGTGTGGTGGATAGAGAGCTTCCAAACACTCATAGAGAGACATTTTTGGTGCTAGATGCCACAACAGGGCAAAACGCCCTCTCTCAAGCTAAAACCTTTATGGAGATTGCTGACATAACAGGCATCATCCTCACAAAGCTTGACGGCACGGCCAAAGGCGGCATAGTGCTTGCCATAGCAAAAGAGCTTAGCATCCCCGTTAGGTATATAGGCGTAGGCGAGCAAGTGGCGGATTTGCAGCCTTTTAACTCAGAAGATTTTGCCAAAGGCTTGTTTTTTATCCAAGAAGAAGAGGAGGCATAAAAGTGCAAAGAAAATTCACTCTAAAAGCTAATAGAGCTATAGAAAACGCAGCAAAAGCTGCACATAAAATGGGGCAAGGGCATATGGGCACAGAGCATTTGCTGCTAGGCCTTTGCCTCACGGAAGACTCTATAGCACAAAAGGTGCTAGATAGATATGGCATCAACCACCAAACAGCTCAAGATAAAATTATGGATATCTTGCCAGTAGATATAGACATTGAAATACTTCTAAGCAAAGAAACCCCAGTTCTCTCTCATACGCCACGCATAAGGCGGGTTTTTGAGATGGCTAATATTGAGGCTCAAAAAACAAAAACCAACAAAATAGGCACAGAGCATTTGCTGCTAGCCCTTATTAGGGAGTATGACTGCCTTGCTGTGCAAATCATCATAGCTATGAGGGCAGACCCTAAAGAGATAGCCAATGATGTAGCCTCTCTAGCATCAGGTAATATGCAAGGGGGCGGTGGCTCTAATCAAAAAAAGAACAATGCAGCTAATATTAAATCCGCCACCCCTGCCCTTGACCAATTTAGCCGAGATTTTAGCAAAATGGCTATAGAGCAAAAGTTTGACCCTATTATAGGTCGTGAAAAAGAGATAGAGCGTGTGATTCAGATTTTATCTCGCCGCAATAAAAACAACCCTTGCCTGGTTGGCGACCCAGGCGTGGGCAAATCTGCCATTGCAGAGGGGCTTGCACAAAAAATTGCCTCTGGTGATATTCCAGAAAACTTAAAAGGCAAGCGTATAGTGTCTTTAGACCTTGCTTCTATGGTTGCGGGCAGCAAATATCGTGGAGAGTTTGAAGAGCGTATCAAAAAAGTTTTGGCAGAGATTACCCAGAGCGGCAATGTAATACTCTTTTTGGATGAAATGCACACCATTGTAGGGGCAGGAGCCGCAGAAGGCACAATGGATGCCTCAAATATAATGAAGCCAGCCCTAGCCCGTGGCGAGATACAAATGATAGGGGCAACAACTTTAAACGAATATCGCAAATATATTGAGAAAGATGCAGCCTTAGAGCGTCGCTTTCAGCCCGTTATGGTTGAAGAGCCAACGGAGCAAGAGGCCGTAGCCATGCTTTTAGGTTTGCGAGAGCAATATGAAGACCACCATTTTGTAATGATAACCGACGAGGCTATAGAGGCTTGTGTAGCCCTTTCTACACGTTATATTAGCGATAGATTTTTGCCTGACAAGGCAATAGACCTTTTGGATGAAGCAGCAAGCAAGGTGCGCTCAAAGGTCTTTACTACCCCCTCTTCTGCAAAAGATATAGAAGATAAAATCAAAAACTTAGAAAAAGAGAAAGAAGAGTCGGTAAAGTATCAAATGTATGGAGAGGTAGCAAAAATCAAGGCAAGGCAAGAAAAGCTCAAAATAAAGCTAGAAAAAGAGAGAGCAAAATGGAGCGAGAAAAACGACGTAAACGACATGCAAACCGTAACGGAAGACGACATTGCTGATGTTTTATCATCTTGGACGGGCGTGCCTGTTAAAAAGCTAAAGCAAGAAGAAAGCAAACGCCTGATAAATATGGAAGAAGAGATACACAAACGCCTCATAGGGCAAAAAGAGGCGGTTACGGCTGTTTCTAAAGCTATACGCCGTGGGCGAGTAGGCTTGAAAGACCCAAAACGCCCTACAGGCTCATTTCTCTTTCTAGGCCCCACAGGCGTAGGCAAAACCGAGCTTGCAAGAGCGTTAACCGAAGCCATCTTTGGCCACGAGGATGCCCTAATCCGTATTGATATGTCAGAATATATGGAAAAGCATAGCGTGTCTAAGTTTGTAGGCTCCCCTCCAGGCTATGTAGGCTATGAAGAAGGCGGCCAGCTTAGCGAAAAAATCCGCCGAAAACCCTACTCCGTCTTATTGTTTGATGAAATCGAAAAAGCCCACCCTGATGTGTTTAACATCTTGCTACAGGTGCTAGATGATGGACATATAACCGACAGCCAAGGCCGTAAGGTG
Source organism: Defluviitaleaceae bacterium (assembly GCA_009781815.1). Taxonomy (GTDB): domain Bacteria; phylum Bacillota; class Clostridia; order Lachnospirales; family WRAX01; genus WQVB01. The sequence goes on along the minus strand of WQVB01000171.1, from coordinate 17 downwards.
GATTTTAAAAACACCGT
>WQVB01000170.1 GCA_009781815.1 Defluviitaleaceae bacterium | reverse complement strand
CTCTTTGTAGGGAATGGATTTATCCATTCCGCTATTGAATCTGCATCTCTCTATCCTTAAGCAAGATGAGACGGAATGGATAAATCCATTCCCTACATGGGTAAATTAGAATGACGCGGGAACGGGATGACGACTAGGGGATGCACACCTCTAACTATCGAACTTCCCAATCTTCCTTTTCATGACAATATACTTATACACGCCTACAACAAGAAATATAGTAGAAACAAAGCACAACACAATGCCTATATATTTTACACCCGAGACCTCCACAAACCTAATAAAACCAACACCAGCAGCTAAGATTGATATAAACGTACGCATATATGCCAAAAACGTCCTATCATTGGCCATTTTTGTTCTATCCATGGCTAAATAATCACGCATGGTCATGTGGGTGTGCTTTTGTTGGTTGTCATCCATAATAATCTCCCCTTGCTGATGTAGCTTTCTATTACAATTTCCAATATCGGATTGTATTATCCAAAGCAAAAAATGCCCCTTTTATGGGGGCATTTTTGTTTGGGTTGTCAATATCGCCTGTAGGGAATGGATCCTTGGCTGACTTGCAGCTTGCCTGCAACAAAAGCTTATCCATTCCGCCACACATCGGCTTGTCGAATTGTCATGGTAACCCACACAATGCGGAATGGACTGGTCGCAAAAGAAAACCACTTTTGCTGCTCGCCTAGGCAACCGAGATAAATCCATTCCCTACAATGCAAGAATGTAAACCATTAACAACAAGCTACCAAGCGTCGTCATTGCGGACTTGATCCGCAATCTCGTTTTTGGTCGATACATGAGGGTTAGCGAGCAATGCAGGAGGGATCCCGCATTCCTGAATCAAGTTCAGGACAGGCTCTGTGCGGGATGACGAGGTGGGGAGCGATGTGCTGCTTGTTAGCCATAACACACTTGATGTCGCTATCAAGCACACTCTCACTTATCGTCATCCCGTGCTTGACACGGGATCTATGTGGGTTTGTGTGTGCCTAATTGGGATTGCCACGCCCAGTCAGATTGCGGGTCAAGCCCATAATGATGACTTAGTGATTATTCATAATCCCTATCAAGGTAGTCGCCCTCATACCTATTAATTAACTTAGGGATGTGAGACTCAACAGACCATGCCGCTCCAGCTCGGATATTCATTATGAATTTTTGCTCATATTCATTCAAGAATACATCTCTGAATCTTAGCTCGAACTTAATTAGATAAGACATTTCAGCTACACGTTTCATTTCTAATTCCCGTAACAACTTGTTATCACCTGGATGTTCTTGTGATATTAGAAATGAGGCAACCTCCCCCTTCGATATAAGGCTATCATTTGGATTTAATGGGCGAGCATCTTCAGATGAATGTATGCATGATTTATATATAAGATTTGAACTTAATTCCATATCATCACGAAGATTAACAAGAGATACGTCCAAAGCATTACCATTACCTTTGTTTGAAAACGTAACTGCTAAAAAATTTACGATGTATTCTCTTCTGAAGTCTTCTAAATGCTTTTTAACATCCTCTCTCTTGATGATTAAGTGAGGCATGACGGAAACCCGATTCAGCTCCTTTTGTGCTAGCAATTGCTCTTCGTGTTGTTTGTGTGTGTGTTTCAATGTTGTGAAGAGAATTACGAGTGGAATGATAGCTGAAATGATAGTGGATACGGCAAGAATGATAATAGAAATATCCATGAAATCTACCCCCTCTCCAACAAAAACACAGCCTCCACATTAGCCGTGCGGGGGAACATATCAACACAAACCGCCTTCGTTACCTTATACCCACCCTCAACAAAAGCAGGCAGGTTCGCCACGAAAGATGTAGGTTTGCAAGATACATACACTATTTTGTCTGCACCAAACTCTAAAATAGTGGGGATGGCTTTGGGCACTATGCCTTCACGTGGTGGGTCTAGGATGATGATGTAGGGCTTGTCTTCAAGCTCTTTAACCGCTACCTTTACATCTTCGGCTATAAATTGGCAGATGGAGTTGTTAAGGGCGGCGTTTTCTTTTGCACCTTTTATGGCTTCTGGCATAATCTCAATGCCGAGGATTTTTTTGACTTGCTGGCCACGGGCTTGGGCTTGGCTTGCTAGATAGAGGCCTATTGTGCCAACGCCGCAATAAAGGTCGAAGAGGGTTTTGCCCTCCAAATCCCCCGCAAAGTCGGCGATGACGTTATAAAGGGATTTTGTCATAGGGCTGTTGGTTTGAAAAAAGGCGAAAGTTGGGATTTTGAATTTAACATCGCCAATGGTTTCAAAAAAATAATCTCGCCCGTGGAGGAGGTTAAGCTTGTCTACCACTATAGCATCTGCCACGGAGGTGTTGACGGTGTGGAGGATGCCCACGATGGTGAGGTCGAGGGGGAGGGCGGCGAGCATGTTGGCATAGCCGCTATAATCCCCATTATCAGCGGTGATAAGGTTGACAAGCACCTCGCCCGTGCCGTGGCCGTGGCGGATGGAAAGGTGGCGGAGAGTGCCAGTTTCACGTTTGCGGTGGTAAAACTTTGCCTTTGCGGTGGTGAAGTATTCGAGGGTTGCGTCTAAAATCTTGCCAATGTCGGGGTGGGGGAGGAGGCACTGGCCAGCGTTTACCGCCTCATAGTAGCTGCCTTTTTTACGCATGCCAAGGGTGAGATTGCCTGCCTCGCCATCATCACCAAAAGAAAACTCCATTTTGTTGCGGTAGCTCTCAGTGGCGTCTGCAGGGATGATGGGGGCGAATTTGTCTTCTATATTAAATGGGGCGAAAATGTCTTTTATCATTTTGTCTTTTAGGGTGGCTTCGTATGGGTAGCTGATGTTTTGGAAGGCACAGCCGCCGCAAAGGCCAAAAAGAGAGCATTTTGGAGGGGTTTCGTTAGGGTTTGGCTGCAAAACTTCTAATATATCTGCCCTATTTGTTCGCCCTTTTTTGGTTATTTTTACAAGGAGGCGTTGCCCTGGCAGGCTTCTTTTGACCTGTAGGGTGCGGTCGCCAACTTTGCAAACGCCTATATTGGGGAATTTGATGTCTTCTATAGTTACTTCTAAAATGTCGTTTTTCTTCATTATGTAAAGCTCCTCTAAAGTTAGTAAGGAAAGTATAACGTAAAAAGGGGGTTTTGGCAAGGCTATATATTGATGAGGGGCGGATGTGGTGTGCTGGATTGTCATCCTAATTTGCCAATCTACCCCCTTAGGGAATGGATTTATCCACTCCGAATAAATTGGAATAGTGCCTAATAATCCTTCAGCAAGGCAATGCGGAACGCATAAATCCACTCCCGATACATTATAATATCAACTGCAACAAAAACAAATAGCTCAAAAGCTT
>WQVB01000169.1 GCA_009781815.1 Defluviitaleaceae bacterium | reverse complement strand
CTTTCTATGCCAGAAATGATGAAAGCTTTAGAGGCGTTAAACCCTACGGATAGAGCCTTGCTATACGGGCGGATTGTAGACGGGCAAAGCTATAAAGAGTTATCTCGCATAATGGGTATATCTGAACCCAATTTACGAAAACAATATGAGCGTGCCAAAAATAAGGCGGCAAAGCTTTTAAATGCGAGTGGGTATGGGCTTGTTGATGCAAGCTATGTGCCAAATGTATGAAAGGGCAAAGGAGGCAAAAGAGATGATGGATAAAGACGAAAAGCAAATTTATGAGGCATTTTCTCAAATAAAAGTCGATGCCTCAAACTTAGAAAGGAAGGTGCTAGAAAATATGGATATTAAAAAAGCATATAAAGTAGTATCACGCAAGAAGAAAAGCTTTGTGGCGGCTGCATCAATAGCCGTGTTAATGCTTGTAGTTGGCACGGTTTATGCTGCCACAACGGGGGCCTTTGATAGGTTTATGAACAACCACCAATCCGCCTTTAGAGAAGTGGTTACGCCTGTGGAAAGATATGTGGTTGACCAAGGCATACGCATAGAGGTTATCGCCACACAATCTTTTATGGATAACGCTTTCTTTTATGTGTCTATGCAAGATACAACTGGGCAAAACCGCATAACTAGGGATGCCTACATACCCGCTAGGCTAAGAAGCATGTATGGAGTTGGCATTTATGGTACTGGATCTAGTGAGTTGGTATATTTTGATGATGCCACAAATGTAGCATATTTTAGATTGTGGATTCAAAATGCACAAGGCATAGCAAACGAGATAGAGCTTGTTATAGATGCGGTCTTTCTTGGAACGCCCGATATAAACACGATAGTAGAGGGAGATTGGTCTATGGTGGTTTATACCACCGAGACTAGCAACCAAGTGCACCGCTGGAATGGAGAGCAACCCCTTGGCTCTGGCAATATCTTAAACTCTATCAGCCTTAGCCCCATCGGTGTCAGCTTTGTAGGCACTGCTGCCAGCATGGATCTAGCTTTTGAGCTTTTTGAACACTCCCTTCAGCTAGAAACCACCCAAGGCAACATCTTAATCCTTGAAGGAGTGCCTCAAATAATTGTGTCTCAATGGTATGACAGCCTAATAACTTTTAATGGGTTTATTAGAAGTGAAACGCTGATTAATGTGGATGAGGTTGTGAGTGTTTTAATAGGCGATGTGGGTGTGGGTGTTCAATATATTGAAACTTACACTCCTATGTTTCAAACACGCTATTGGTCTGGCTCTAAAGAGATAGGCATTCAAAGCCATTTAACTTTTGTTGGCCTTAGCCCGCATGCGGTTTATTTTGTAGGCTCTACTGTGTATCCACATCTCGCCCTGCATCTGGCTGAATTTGACTTTTATTTAGAAACCCCTCAAGGCAATATCCCTTTAAGCCTTGTTGAAATGAATGTGTCTCTACCCACCTTTGATGGCATTATCAGCGGCACTATGCCAGTCGACGTTTCAATGGTTACGGCCGTTTTGATGGGCGATATTCGCATACCTCTTTAAACTCAAACCATACCAAGCCCCACGCCTCTTGATGGGCTTGTGCCTGCCCCTATCCCTCTATGGGATGTGTCAGGAAACGTCCCTACCATCACAATAACGCAGCCTATTTTTACAAGCTACCTCGATTTTCCCGATACACCTAGTTCAAGTTATGGTGTGGCAAGGTCGGAAGATCGAATGATTCTTCAACCAACGCTAGGCGAAAACTTTCCTGAGATTAATAATGGGTGGATTTCAAATGTAGCAATTATGTATGGCTACCTTCGTATTCAACTTGGTAGAATTGAAACTGATGCCACTTTACTTTTGCCAACTTTTTTCTTAGTGGATAGAAATGGGCAAAATGTACCTATTGCCGACGTTACCTACTTTATGACCGACAAAAACCTACGCATATTGCCCTATTATGAAACATTAAACATGCATTGGGAGGATCGCTTAGAGCTTTTCTTTAATCCTGAAACATTGCATTTTCAAGAGTTTATTTTTCCAATCGACATGGAACACCATCATGGTTATAGCCTCAAAATGAGAGTTTATTAATCCATCCAATGAAACAGTTAAAAACACCCCTAGGCGACATTTTGCCTAGGGGTGTTTTTTATGCGAGTGGATAACTACGTCCATCGTCATCCCGCATCACCCCTACCGTCATCCCGTGCTTGACACGGGATCTACTTGGGGAAGGGCAGGATTAGTTGGGGTTGTGCCCTATCATACATAGATCCCGTGTCAAGCACGGGATGACGACAAGGGAGGTTGATGCTGTTTGGTTTCGCTGCGGGTCTAATGATGAGATGGATGCTTCTTTTTTATGACGGTTTGAAAATTGTCGTTCTGTTTCTATTTAGCTCTTTAGATGTTATGGTTATCACAAGCTCTTCAACGGCCGCTAAAAATGCCCCGATAAAAACAAAGACGAGAGCAACACCGATACCAAGCGTACCAAATAAAATAGGGAAGGCGGCTAACATCAAGCCCGACCCTTTGTTGGCATAGGTATGCAACAAAGAGAGGGTGCGATACTTTATAAAGCCGATGCCTAAAGCTAAAAGCCTAGTGAAAACAACAATGCCTACCAACAACAACATCCACCACTCAAAAGGCAGTAGGGGGATGAGGATGAAAAGCATCACGGCAATCAAAATCAAATCAGCTGCAGAGTCCATAAAAGCACCAAAATCACTTGTTACTTTTGCCTTTCTCGCTAAAAAGCCATCTGCAATGTCGGTTGCTATACATAGGATGTAAACAACGTAAAAGAGGAGGGATAAAGGCGTCATAAAAAGTAAAGATACAGCACCAACAACCCGCCCAAAAGTCAAAGACATAACAATTGCTTTGATTTTAATCACCTCACATTTTGTAAAATTTTGATTTATATTAGTGAGACAATTATATTACAAAACCAAAAATATTTCAACCCCCTTATCGGCATGCACCTCATACTTGTAGGGAATGGATTTATCCATTCCGAAATTGTATCCCTCGCTATGGTAACAATCCTTCCCTAATATAGCGGAATGGATAAATCCATTTCCTACAAGTTTAATGGCGTGCTTGAGTGATTGGCAAATCAAGATGACGAAGGCGACCTCAAATATTTAAACTTGAAATTTATTTGTGCTTGAGTTATAATGTTATCAAAGAGATGATCGGCGGAAATCGCCTATACATAGGGGGAAATATTATGAGCAAAGCTATAAAACAACACGAAGAATGGCGTGGAAAAATAGAAACAAAAGTAAGGGCAGACCTTTTAAACCCTGAGGTGTTGGCCGTCGCCTACACACCAGGTGTGGCGGAGCCTTGCCTTGAAATACAAAAAGACGTTAACCGCTCTTTT
>WQVB01000168.1 GCA_009781815.1 Defluviitaleaceae bacterium | reverse complement strand
TTTTCATGTCTAATTGGGCATTGTATTTTATGAAAAAGTATTGTCTATAATGTACAAAAACAAGCCTAACTACTTTTGTCTTTACAACAGCCCGAAAAAATGTTACCTTATTGTTGTGGGCAAGTTGAAGCCCAACTATTATAACTTTTCTTTTAAAAGGAGAATTGTCTAAGATGAAAAACATTAAAAAGATTTTAACATCAGCTTTTGTAATTGGTGCTTTATCGGTTTTTGCAGCTTGTGGTGGTTCTAACAACAACGACGGCGATGGCGATTTTAACGCCAACCGCCAAATAGCAGTTGTAACTAGAGAGTCTGGTAGTGGCACTAGGGGAGCTTTTGTTGAAATTATTGGCCTTGAAGTCGATGGCAATGATTCAACATATATAGGTGCTGAGGTTCAAAACGGCACGGGTGCTGTTTTAGGCACGGTTTCAAACGAAATATATTCTATAGGCTATGTAACTTTAGGCTCCATGCGTGATGATGTGCGTGCTTTATCCATAAATGGCATAGCACCCACCGCAGAAAACATCCAAAACGGCAGCTATACACTCTTTCGCCCTTTCTACATAGTTATAGGGCGTGATGCTGAAGAAAACGCCCTTCGTGATGATTTTAAAAACTTCATCCTATCTGCCGAGGGTCAAGGGGTTGTGGCTAGTGGCTATATCCCAATTAGCGGCAGCTTGCCATCTTGGCAGCCTAGCGGATTAACGGGCAACCTTGATGTTGCTGGCTCTACGTCGGTTTTCCCTTTAATGTCTCGCCTTGCGGAGGCTTATGAAGCTGCAAATCCAGGCGTTACAATCGACATTCAAAGCGTAGGCTCTACAGGCGGCATCACCCAAGGTACTGACGGCACGGTTCACATCGGCATGTCAAGCCGTGATCTTCGCCCGTCTGAAATGGAGCTAGCATACCATTGGGATATTGCTTATGATGGCTTAGTTATTATCGTAAACCCTGATAACCCACTCCAAAACCTCGCCCTTGAAGATGTACGTGAAATCTTTTTAGGGAATGAGAGGAATTGGTCTGCATTTATAAATTAATCTAAGGAGTATTAACGTGTCTTTTGACCATAAAACAAGGAAAAACTCTGGAAAGTTTTTAGAATTTTTCATGAGCAAAGTGTTTTTGATATGCGCTTTAGTATCTATCGGGATACTATCGTTAATAACCATATTTTTACTGTCTGGCGGCATACCTGCCATGGCTGAAATCGGGTTTTTTAACTTTTTGACAGGTGATGAGTGGAGACCAGACTGGACGCCCCAAGCCTTGGGCATCCTCCCTATGATTTTAGGGTCTCTATTCACCACCGCAGGGGCTATCCTCATAGGTGTGCCTATAGGCATTTTTACCGCCGTGTTTTTGGCATATTTTTGCCCAAAGCCCATTTACCGCATCTTAAAGCCTGCTATAAACCTTTTGGCGGGCATCCCCTCGGTTGTTTATGGCTTTTTTGGTGCTATGGTTATAGTGCCCTTGCTGCGAGGCCCCGTTATGAATTATACTGGAGGAGGCACGGGCAGGTCGCTTTTGGCGGCGTCTATCTTGCTTGGTATAATGATATTACCAACTATTATAACCATTTCTGAGACGGCTATAAGGGCTGTTCCAAAATCATACCACGAGGGGGCTTTGGCTCTTGGTGCAAGCAAAACTAGGGCGGTTTTTAAAGCCGTGTTGCCTGCTGCCAAGTCGGGCATATTTGCATCTTTTATATTAGGTGTTGGTCGTGCAATCGGTGAGACTATGGCGGTTATCTTAGTTGCGGGCAACCAACCCCGCATGCCCATAGGCGAGGGCATGAGCTTTTTTGACACTATCTTCGGCGGCTTAAGAACCCTAACGGTTAACGTGCAAATGGAGCTTAACTACGCTTATGGTCTCCACCGAGGTGCTTTGATTGCTACTGGTGTTGTGCTGCTCATCTTTATTTTAACTATTAATGTGGTGTTTAACATTTTTAACCGCAAGAGGGATTATAGCCGAATGACGCTGATGGCTCGTGCAAAGCAAAAGTTTTGGACAAACGCTTGGGTGGGCAACTTTGTAGGCAATTTAAAGTTTAGCCAAAGGTTTCATAACTTTATGACACCTATAAGAGATAAGGTTGTTTTTGTTGCCACGTGGGCTTTTGCTGCCATTACCTTATCGGTGCTACTTTTCATAATTTTCCATATACTATCAAATGGCATACCACACCTTACGCTAGATCTGTTTAGATTTGAAAACACGTGGGAAAATCAGTCTATGATGCCATCTATAATCGCCACTCTTGTAATGGTTATTATGACTTTGGCTATGGCTGTGCCTGTGGGGATTTTTACTGGCATATATTTGGTAGAGTATACAAAGAGAGGCAATAAAGTCGTCAAAATCATCCGCACCGCCACGGAGATGCTCGCAAGCATACCATCTATTGTTTTTGGCCTCTTCGGCTTCTTGTTTTTCGTTGTATTTGCAGGGCTGGGGTATTCTTTACTAGGCGGCTCTTTAACCCTTATGATGATGATATTGCCACTAATTATACGCACCACGGAAGAGGCGTTGAAATCTGTGCCTGATGGCTATCGAGAAGGGGCCTTTGCCCTAGGTAGCGGCAAGTTGCGAATGGTGTTTAAAGCGGTGTTGCCATCAGCTGTGCCTGGTATTTTGGCGGGGGTCATTTTAGCCACAGGCCGTATAGTGGGGGAGACGGCAGCTCTTGTACATACCGCAGGTGCCGTTGCCCGCATACCTACTGGCCTTGACCAATCTGTGCGTACCTTATCGGTGCATATGTGGACATTGTCAAACGAAGGGCAGTTTATGCCCCAGGCCTATGCCACGGCGGTTGTGATACTTGTTATTGTTTTGGTTATCAACATGGGCTCTGCCTTTTTAGCCAAAAAACTCTCGAAAGGATAAAACAAAATGCCTAATTTTGAAGTGAAAAACCTAGATTTGTTTTATAGTGGCGAGCAGGCACTAAAAAATATAAACGTAACCATCCCCGAAAAGGAAATTGTAGCCTTCATAGGCCCTTCAGGCTGCGGAAAGTCAACATTTTTACGCACTTTAAACCGTATGAATGATATTGTGGAGGGTTGCAAAATAACTGGTGAGGTTTTGCTTGATGGGGTGGATATATACTCCAAGCAGCTAGACATTAACTACCTTCGACGCCGTGTGGGTATGGTTTTTCAAAAGCCCAACCCCTTCCCCATGAGCATTTATGACAATATCGCTTTTGGCCCACGCACCCACGGTATACGCAAAAAGGCCGATCTTGATGTTATCGTTGAAGAATCCCTTCGTAATGCTGCTATTTGGGAGGAGACGAAAGATAGGCTTAAAAAATCAGCCCTTGGCCTATCTGGTGGGCAGCAGCAGCGT
>WQVB01000167.1 GCA_009781815.1 Defluviitaleaceae bacterium | reverse complement strand
TTGATTGAGTATCTTTCGCTGGATGAGGGCTACCTTGACATCACCCACAGCCACCACCTTTTTGGCGGCCCGCTAAATATAGCTAAAGAGATAAAAAGGCGTATTTTTGAAAATCAATCTCTCACTGCGTCTGTAGGCATTGGCTTTTCTATGATGTCTGCCAAAATTGCAAGTGAAGAGAAAAAGCCTGATGGCTTGTTTTGGATAAAAGATGTTGACCAGCTGCATAGCTTGATATTAGACCGTAATGCCTCGATTTTGCCAGGTATAGGCACCAAAACAAAAGAGATGCTAAAAAGCAATATGATACACACGGTTAGGGATGTTTTGACTTATGGGGATTTGGTTAAAAAGCTTTTGGGCAAATATGGTGAAGATGTTGTGCGGTTAGCACAAGGTGTTGACAATAGAGCTGTAGAGGCTGGTGCTGCCGCCAAATCTATAGGCAAAGAGCATACCTTTCAAAAAGATATAACTGATTTTCAAGTTTTGAAAGATGTGTTGCTTGTTATCTCACGCTATTTGGCGTTTCAGCTCCACAAAAAGAGCATCTTCGCCAAAACCATAACCTTAAAAGTAACCTATACAGGTATGGAGAGGATAACCCGCAACCTAACAGGTGTATGCACGCAAAACTATAAAGATATTTTTGAGAGGGCATGCACGCTTTTGGATAAAGTAAACAAAAAGCCCATTCGCCTTATAGGTATATCTGTGAGTGGTCTAGATGATGAAGAGGAGCAACAAATAAACCTTTTTGAAGATAAAAAGCAAGATAAAATGAAAGAATTTGATAATATAGCTTTTAAGTTGCAAAATAAATATGGTTTGTCGAAGTTTAAAACCGCAAGGGAGCATCTGGCGGCTAAAACTATGACAGATGAGGGTAAATAGATGCAGCTCACTTGTCGCCATCCCAAGCTTCCCCCTCAACGTCATCCCGTGCTTGACACGGGATCTATGCATGATAGTGTACAATCTCAACTAAGCCTGCCCTGCTCCAAGTAGATCCCGTGTCAAGCACGGGATGACGACACTTGAGGATGGTGCGGAGGCACACAAAAGAGAAAACAAAGAAAGAAGGAGAATATATGGAAAAAATTTATGATGTTATTATAATCGGTGGAGGGCCTGCGGGCTTGTCTGCTGCCCTTTATGCAGGCCGTGCTAGACTTGATGTGTTGATGATTGAAAAAATGACGGAAGGCGGGCAAATAGCCACCACTAACGAAATTGAAAACTACCCAGGCGGCTTAGAGGAAGACTCTGGCCCAGCTCTATCCCTCCGTATGAAGGCTCAAGCTAAGAAGTTTGGGGCGGCAATGGTGCGTGAAAACGTAGTTGAGGTAGATCTTGAGGGAGACGTTAAGGTCGTAAAAACCGATACAAACACCTACAAAGCCAAAAGTATTATAGCGGCAACAGGTGCAAAACCAAGGCTGCTTGATGTGCCTGGCGAAAAAGAGCTTACTGGCATGGGCGTAAGCTATTGTGCTACCTGCGACGGTGCTTTTTTTGCTGACCTACCCGTCTTTGTTATAGGCGGGGGCGACTCTGCCGTGGAGGAGGCACTTTTCCTCACTAGATATGCAAAAAAGGTTACAATCATCCACAGGCGAGATAGCCTAAAGGCCGCAAAATATCTACAAGACCAAGCTATAGACCATCCGAAAATAGATTTTATTTGGAATAGTGCTGTTAAAGAAATAAAGGGCAAATTTGAAGTAAAATCCATGACTATAAAAAACCTCATAACAAACGAAACCACCGAGATTGAAGCTAGCGAGGAAGACGGCACATTTGGCATATTTGTTTTTGTTGGCTTAGTTCCCCTATCAGAGCTTTTTGAAGGCAAGCTAGACATGGATGGTGGATATATCATCACAAACGAAAACATGGAGACAAATATAAAAGGGGTATATGCAGCGGGAGACATTCGTGCAAAAACCCTTCGCCAGGTGGTTACAGCTGCTGCTGACGGGGCAATTGCCGCTACACAAGTTGATAAATATTTAAACGGGCATTAAGGCGGGGTGGATATGGACAAAAACTTGATATTGCGAAACTTGCCAAAGATGGATGATATACTGCAAGAGCCATCTTTCTCTCATCTAAGCAAAACAAAAATGGTTGAGGCATCAGGCGTTATTTTAGAAAAAATACGAAAAGGTATACTTTCAGGTGAGATAACCTCTACCCCGCCCTATCAAGAGATTTTAAAGCAAATTCTTGACATGGCGGAGGGGTTTGAAAACAACCTTAAAAGGGTGATAAACGCCACGGGGGTGGTTTTGCATACCAACCTAGGGCGTGCACCTATGGCAAAAGCGGCGGCAGAGGCAGCATACAACGCCGCTATTGGTTATTGTGATTTAGAGTTTGACCTTGAAACTGGCGGCAGAGGCAGCCGCACCCACAAGCTAGAGAAGTTACTAACATCCGTTACAGGTGCAGAGGCGGGCATTGTGGTTAACAATAACGCAGCTGCTGTTTTGCTTGTTTTATCTGCCCTTTGCACTGGGCAAGAGGTGGTAGCCAGCCGTGGCGAAATGGTGGAGATAGGCGGCTCTTTTCGTGTGCCTGAAATCATCTTTCAAGGCGGGGCTATTCTAAAAGAGGTTGGCACAACCAACTCTACCACTTTGAAGGACTATCAAAATGCCATAACCGACAACACAGGTGCTTTGCTCAAAATCCACACCTCTAACTATCGCATTATGGGCTACACAAAAGAGACAGACATAAAAGACCTTGCAAGCCTAGCTAAAAGCCACAATATGCCCCTGATTTATGATTTAGGCGGCGGGGCTTTAATCGACCTTTCAAGCCACGAGCCTAAGGTGCAAAAGCTGATGGCAGAGGGTGTGGATGTGCTATGTTTTAGTGGAGACAAGCTTCTTGGCGGCCCTCAAGCTGGCATTATTTTAGGCAAGGCAGATTTGATTGAGAAAATACGCAAGCACCCCCTATATAGAGCCATGCGGATGGATAAGCTGACCTTGGCATCCCTAACAGCAACTTTAGAGATTTATCAAGATATAGAGCAGGCAAAAAAAGACATACCCACCCTTGCTATGCTAACTGCTGACTTAAAACACCTTGAAAACAGAGCTATAGAGCTGCTAAAGCTCCTCCCCGACTCCCCACGATATATTGCGGAGGCGGTAGAGGTTAACGGGCAAGCGGGTGGAGGCTCTTTACCTTGCGAAAACTTCCCCTCCTATGCTTTGTCTATCGAGGGGGCAGATATGTCTACAACCAAGCTAGAGCAAGCTTTGAGAGGCCACACCACCCCTATCATCACCCGCATACATAAAGGTAAGCTGCTTATGGATTTGCGAACTATTGGTGAGGATGGTTTTAAAGATATTACTCGTGCTTTTGAGG
>WQVB01000166.1 GCA_009781815.1 Defluviitaleaceae bacterium | reverse complement strand
TGATGTGCATGGATTAAACCCCTTTTGGTATTTTGATGTAGATGATGAAGGATTTCGCCTTGGGTTTCTATATCACCATATAGAAACAAGTTGGGGAGCAACTGATTTTTTTGTAGACCTTAGAGGCCATGTGTATGGCTTTTCGGATTATTTTATTCCCTTCATCCTAGCTCCTAATGTTGCTGATTATCATAGCGTGAGCTTTTATGTCTACCATAAGGGTGGAGACATGGCAACAGCCACAGCAGCGGCTTTTAGGGAGTATTTTGACACCAGAGACACAACAAGGGCGGATAAGAGCTTTGAGGTAATAAAAAGTGTTGAGCCTGCCTTTGCAAGCCCTATTTTTAGCGGGCAAGTGTGGCTTTTGGTAGATGAGGCGAATTTTGCAAGTTATGGTCAGATGTATTTGCAATTGGCACAAAATGCTGGCTTTAAATTGATATATGTGGAGGGAGAGACCGCATCAAACCCTCCGAGAGGCACGCCGTCGAGAGTGCCTTTTAGCAATGCTGTGCTTCGATATAATCCCTTGTTTTTCGCCGATGGATATGGACGTAGCCTAGAAGATAGGGTTGTGGAGGTGGATGCAACTTTAGAGAGTGGAGAAGACCTGTTGGGTAGTCTAAAAGCTCTAATTGAATCCACCCCCAACTTGCCCTAGTCATCATCCCATTTTTCTAGCTGTCATCCCGTGCTTGACACGGGATCTATGTATGATAGTGTACAACCCCAATTAAGCTTGCCCTGCTCCAATTAGATCCCGTGTCAAGCACGGGATGACGGGAGGAGGGCTTATTTCGCTCAGGCTCATTATGAGTCAAGTTTGCAATAGACTCGTAGCAAAGCCATCCCGCCACTCACACCATTCCAATTCTCTTTGTAGGGAATGGATTTATCCATTCCGCTATTAGGCCTGCACCTCTCTATCCTTCAGTAAGATGATACGGAATGGATAAATCCATTCCCTACATGGGTAGATCGGAATGGCGTGTCCCGTGCTCGATGCGGGATCTCACTATACTAATCGCTAAAGAGCAACAATCGCAAACCTAGAGATTGCGGATTCGTAGAGCCTGCCCTCAACTTGATTGGGGGCTGAGCCTGGTTTTAGGCAAAACAAGTCCGCAATGACGAAGAGTGGAGGTTTATAACAATATGCCCAATCTCTAAAATGTAAGCCAAAGGCCAAGTAACCACAAAAATTGTCCTTTAATATGATGGTATATTCATATTTCAAGGGGATGATATTGTGGGTAGGTTTGATGAGAAGTTTAAGATTGTAGGGGGCAAGCCCCTTTGTGGCGAGGTTTTGATTGACGGGTCTAAAAACGCCGTTTTGCCTATTTTGGCGGCCACTTTGCTTGTTGATGGACGAAGTATTATACACAACTGCCCCAATATTTCAGACACTTGGGATTCTATCGGCATTTTGCGGCATTTGGGCTGTGATGTTGTTTATGATGGTTCAAGCCTTGTTGTGGATGCTAGCGGTGCTGTCTCTGCCCCTTTGCCAAATGCATATGTAGAAAAGATGCGTTCGTCTATGATATTTGTAGGCTCTTTGCTTGGGAGATTTTCCCAAATAGAGACAATACCCCCTGGAGGGTGCATGCTGGGCGAAAGGCCTATAGACCTGCATCTAAAGGCTTTTGAGGCTATGGGTGTTGTTTTTGAAGGCGGAGAGTCGCTTATAAAAGGCAAGGCCGCCACCTTGAAAGGCACAAAGATTTCTTTATCTTTCCCTAGTGTGGGGGCGACCCAAAACATTATGTTGGCGGCTGTGCTTGCAAAGGGAGAGACCATTATAGAGAAGGCCGCTAAAGAGCCTGAAATCGTAGATTTGCAGGGCTTTTTAAACGCCGCAGGTGCAAAAGTATCAGGTGCTGGCACATCTACTATTGTAATTAAAGGGGTAAAAGCCCTAAAATGCCCAGAATATACCATAATGCCCGATAGGATAGTGGCTGGCACATATTTGGTTGCAGGGGCTATAACTCGTGGAGAAGTAACCCTAAAAAACGCTAAATATCAAGATATCTTCCCTATATCTGACGCTTTGGTGGCTATGGGGTATAAAATATATAATGACGGCAACAAAATAACCCTTACCACCAAGGGCGGCATAATACGGCCTTTGTCGCTAATCTCTACGGGGCCGCACCCTGCCTTTCCTACGGATATGCAGCCTCAGTTTGTTGCTCTTTTATCCACCATTCAAGGCAGGTGTAGCCGCAATTGTGAAAGTATGGTTAAAGAAAATGTTTTTGAAGCGAGAGATGCCCATGTGCCAGAGCTGGCTAAAATGGGGGCAAACATTACAGTTGCAGAGGGAACGCACTTTACCATCAAAGGGGCGGCGTCTCTAACGGGTGCGGTTGTAGACGCTAAAGACCTTAGAGGCGGGGCTGCCCTTATACTGGCTGGGCTTTTTGCTCAGGGTGAAACCATTGTAAACAACGCCTACTATGTGAAGAGAGGCTATGCCGACATAGTGGGGGATTTGCGAGGTTTAGGGGCTGATATCTCCATTTTTTAAATCAAAATAATCTACAATACCAAGATAGATGCTCCAAGCCAGCTTTTCTTGATACTCGTCTGTTATGAGGTTTTCTAAATCCCTTTGATTGGTTAAAAAGCCGCACTCTACAATAACGGCGGGGGAGGAACTCTCTTTCAAAATAAAGTAGCTAGTGCCGCCCTTTATGCTCATTTTATTGTCTTTATCAGCAATGGTTTGTATGCTTTTTTGAATGGCATCTGCCAAAGCCTCACCCTCTATAGAGTCTTCATAATAAAACACCTGAGCACCCCTCACCGAGGGCTGCTCAAAAGCATTTTGGTGGATAGATATAAACAAATCCGCATCAAAATCAGACACAAAAGCAACACGGGCGGCTAGGTCTGCCCTTTTTTTGTTGGCTAATGCTTCATCGCCGCTGCGGGTTAAAAATGTAACCGCCCCGCCATGCTCGAGGTAAAACTGCAGCTTTTTTGCTATGGCTAGGTTAATATCTGCCTCTTTATGCCCCTCAGAGCTTATTTTGCCAGGGTCCCACCCGCCGTGGCCTGGGTCTATAACTATAACTTTTTTGCTTGCTGCACCAGCAAAGGTTGATAAAAACACAAGAGCAAGTAGGGCTATATACCTTAATTTTTTCAAATGTCTCTCCTCCGATTTTATTAGTTAAGTCTGTAGCGAAACAAATCCGATATGCAACCCACCCCGTAGGGAAGGGATTTATCCCTTCCGTTATCATTGGGATAGGGTTATTATCATGGTTAAGATGAACAATTGCGGAATGGATAAATCCATTCCCGATACATTATAATATCAACTGCAACAAAAACAAATAGCTCAAAAGCTTAATCTCTGATAAGATGTAGTTACCACACTAATCATCGA
>WQVB01000165.1 GCA_009781815.1 Defluviitaleaceae bacterium | reverse complement strand
GGCGTTGGTGAGGAGGCTTAGGTTGCCTGTAACGGCACCTACGATAATACCTATTAAAATCATACCAGCCCAAAGATAGTTAAGCATGTAAACACCTTTCAATCCAATATTTTAGGCGTGAACACAATGCACTGATAAACCTCACTCGTCATTAGACTTGTAGCGAAATCAAAAAGCATCAAACTCCCCTAGTCGTCATCCCGTGCTTGACACGGGATCTATGCATGATAGTGCTGCATGCCCAACTAGGACTGCCCTTCTCCAATTAGATCCCGTGTCAAGCATCCTGAATCAAGTTCAGGACAGGCTCGATGACGATACTTGAGTCTGTTTCGCTACAGGTCTATTGCGAACTTGAGCCACAATCCCCTCCCTAGTAAGGATGGTTCAGGTAGGAGGGGGATCCTGAGTCAAGCTCAGGATGACAGTTCAGTGCGATATGCCCACATCCAATATTTTAGTCTCTTACAAGCTATGCTTATTTACCAAAATATAGTATTAAAATTACATTGGTATTGCGTTGCTATTACAAATGAGTTACAATTAGAGACATTTTGCGATTTTTTTCAATCTTATTTGACAATAAATCACATATATGATAGTATGAAGTGGGTAGATAAAGTTAAATATATATTATGGGAGGAAGATCAATGAAATCAACAGGCATTGTGAGAAAAATTGACGAATTAGGAAGAGTGGTTTTACCAATCGAGCTTAGAAAGGTTTTACATATTGATGTAAAAGACCCTCTTGAAGTTTTCGTAGATGGCGACAGCATCATCTTGAGAAAGTACTCTCCAGCTGATATTTTCACAGGCACTATGGAAGATCTTATTGAATACAAAGGCAAGAAAATATCTAAAAAAACTATAGCAGAGCTTGTAAAATTAGCCGAGCTTCAATAACAACTAAAAACGCCAACCTCTTTAAGTGGGTTGGCGTTTTTGTTTAAAATCATTCTCACGGAATGATTACTAGCAGTTTAAAGTAGAATCCCCTCAGCCATCAACGGTTTTAGGTTGCAAAGGCATAAAGCCCGCATCCTCAATGGCGTTGTGAATATCTTCTAAAGCAAGCTTGCTTTCGTCAAAAACGATTGTAACATTACCTCTTCTAGAGTTTGGCGTGGCTTCTTCTACCCCGTCAAGGTCTAAAATGGTGCTTGCAACGCTTTTTTCACAGCTGCGTCAACGCATGCCTAATACATCAAAAACAACCTTTTTCATAATTATACCAACTTTCTATTTTATGTTATAAGGGCATAAAGCCGCCTTTTGTAATGGCATCTTTTATGGTTTGCATATCGAGGTTTGATGGGTTATAAGCAAACTCTACACGCCCCTTGACTGTGCTGGCTGATACATCTTCACAGCCTAGCTCACAAAGTGTCTCTACAACAGCTTTTTCACAATTAATACATTTCATACCTAATACATCAAGGCTAATTTTTTCCATAGAATCTACCTCCTTATTGATAAAGTTTATCATAAAGCCGCTCTCATGTCAAGAGCTTGTTTGCGAAGGAGTGGATAACTGCGTTCATCGTCATCCCGTGCTTGACACGGGATCTAATTGGAGAAGGATAGTCCTACTTAGGTATGCACTAGCCCACATAGATCCTGAGTCAAGCTCAGGATGACATTGTCGTTGACAAAGCTTTAGACTATAGCTATTATAAAGTTATATAAAAATATTAAGGAGGAAAATAGCATGAGTAAAATAAACATATCGACAGATAAAGCACCCACAGCCATTGGGCCTTATGTGCAAGGTGTATCTTATGGGGATTTAATATTCACATCAGGGCAGCTGCCTATTTGCCCTAATACAGGCGTGGTTGAGGGTGGTTGCATTAAAAAGGCTACAAGATGTGTTTTGAATAATGTGCAGGCGGTGCTTGCGGCGTCTGGGTCGGGCTTAGATAAAGTTATAAAGGCTACGGTGCTTTTGAAAGATTTGGGCAACTTTGCACAGATGAATGAGGTGTATTGGGAGTTTTTTGGAGACAACCCCCCAGCTAGAACGTGCTTTGAGGTAAGCAAGCTGCTCCTTGATGCTATTGTGGAGATTGAGGTTGTGGCTTTTAAATAGCACCAGCAAGCCCGCCCAAACCCCAACCCCCACCCGCTGGCATCCCTTGGTATAGCGGGGCTATTGTTCCCACCCTCGGGTTGGGGTTTGGGCTAATCGGTGCTTGAATTAGGGCTGGCGGAGACCATGATTTATTAGGCGTGCATACTATTGAGAAGAAGAAGTCGCCCTCAACAAATAATCTGCACCATATGCAGGCAAGGGGGCACAAGGGGCTATATAAACTTTATAATTCGAGCCCCCTTGGGCGGGGCTGCTGGAGCCTGTCCTCAGCTTGACTGGGGAGCAGCCCCGCCCCGCCTTTGTCGCCCAAAGGGCGACAAAGGCAAAAACTATTTTACTTATTAGCTTGGTTTTGATATAATAAAACCATGAGTGATTTTGAAATTTTAGAGGGCGTAGTTTCTCGTGTGGTGTATGCTAATGAAGACACGGGCTATTATGTTTTTGCCATGATTATAGAAGACGAAGATGGAGAGCGTAGCGAGGTTGTGGCTACCTCTTCTTTTGGTGTTGACGTGGAGGAGATTATAAAGCTGCAAGGTGGCTTTATCAACCACCCAAACTATGGCAAGCAGTTTAAAGCCCTAACCGTAGAAAAGATGCTGCCGCAAACCAACCAAGGCATGGAGCAATATTTAGCGGCGGGAAACATCAAAGGCATAGGCAGCAAAAAGGCCAAGGCTATTGTTGAGGAGTTTGGCTTGTCTACTTTTGATATATTTGAGAGAGACCCTTTGCAACTTAGCAAAATAAAGGGCATCACAAAAGAGAGAGCCCTTACTATGGGGCAAGAGTTTAAAGAAAAATCCGCTGGCCGCAACACCATGATGTATTTGCAAAGCCTAGGCTTATCTGCCAACCAATGCGAAAAAATCTATAAAAAATATAGCTTTGAGGCTGTGGATGTTATAAAAAATAACCCCTATACCTTGATTAGAGATATAAACGGCATTGGCTTTAAAATAGCCGATGGCATCGCTTTGAAGGCTGGTGTGGCGGCCAATGCTTCTTATAGGATATATGCAGGCATTGGGCATATTTTAGGTGAAGCTCTAAGCGATGGGCATGTATATTTGCCAAAAGAAGAGCTACTAAAGCGGGCTTGCGCTTTACTTAACGTGGACAATGGCGAAATTGTTAACCAAGTGATGCAAATGCTGCTAAGCGGCACAATTAAAATGGAAAAGATTGAAGAACAAGAGAATATATACTTGGTGGCCTATTATAGTGCAGAGGTATATTGCGCTAAAAGACTTTTGGAGCTTAACCAATATGTTTATGAAGAAGATTTTGATATAGAAAAGAAGATTGCTAGCCTT
>WQVB01000164.1 GCA_009781815.1 Defluviitaleaceae bacterium | reverse complement strand
TCATGGCTATATATATTGTTTGCCACATGCCATCAAGCAGCAGCACACGCTCGCTCCACAAAAAGCTAAGCCCTTCCATAACGCAACCTCCTCTCTACAAAGTGAAAAATGAGGCTTAAAGGCCCGATAAGCACCACATAATAGGCCACAAGCATTATAAGCACCTCGTCTGTTCTATAGAATAGAGAGATTTGGTTTAAAGCTATATGCATCAGCTCAGGCACGGCAATAGCACCAATGAGGGAGGATTCTCTAAGTAAGAATATAACATTAGCAACAAGGGGGGCAAAAGCCGCCCTAAAGGCTTGAGGAGCAACAACATAAACAAGCACTTGGCTTTTAGACAAACCAAGGCTGTCTGCCGTCTCTCTTTGACTTTTTGACACCGCCTCAACCCCGCCACGTACAGCCTCTGCCATATAGCTGCCCCCTAAAAAGGTAAGGGCTATAACGGCACTTGCAAAGCCGCTTATGTTTATGCCGATGGCAGGTAAGCCAAAAAACAAGAAAAACAAATGAGCAAGCAAGGGCGTGTTGCGAGAAAGCTCCGTATAGCCTTTCATTACTTGCGTTAGCACGGGTATGCGATAATAATAAACTAGGTTTGCAAGCACCCCGATAATAAAAGAAAACAAAACCCCAAGCCCAGTTAGAGCTAGCGTCATCAACGCCGCCTGGCCAAAAAGGGGTATTAAACCTATCATATATTCTATGTTCAAAAAATCAACCTCTTTATTTGTGGATTGTTATTGCAGGCTTACGTTATTATGTTTGCTGCGAGAACAGCCCCTAAGTCGTCATCCTGAGCTTGACTCAGGATCTATGTGGAATAGTGCATGCCCAACTAGGGAGTTCAAAGGCTCAGGGTAAGATGCACTAATAGGGTATACCCCTATACCCTATTATATGAATATTTTTCAATTTGTCAAGCGATTTTTATGATTTTATTCTTGACAAACCAAAAACCATGATTATAATGGACATATGAAGTAGTATATCCAAACTGATGGGAGGAAACCAAAATGAGACAATGCTTTTGCTGCAAAAGCCTTACAAATAGACTAAAACGGATAGAAGGGCAAATTAGAGGCCTTATAAAAATGGCGGAAGAAGACAAACCCTGCGAAGACATCTTGGTGCAAATAGGCTCTGCCAAAAAAGCCTTGCACAAAGCGGGGCAAGTAATCCTTGAGGGGCATTTGCAACATTGTATTTTGGATGCCGTTAAGCAAGGTGAAGAAGAAGAGATGTTAAAAAAACTTTCTTCGGCTTTGGAGCAATTTTCGAGGTTTTAAGAAGATGCAAAAAGCGATTATCTTTATTATGAGATAATCGCTTTAATATTGTAGATAAACACTTTAGCACACTTGTCGAAACTGAGTGGCCTAAATCAACCCCCTAAGTCGTCATCCTGAGCTTGACTCAGGATCTATGTGGAATAGTGCATACTTTAATTAGGGCTGTATCCTTCTCCAATTAGATCCTGAGTCAAGCTCAGGATGACGTGAGGGAGATGGTTTTGCTATAGGTCTATTGCGGGTTTGACTAGCAATATCTAGGTTTGCAATATTGCTTTTTAGTGATTGGTATAGGTGAGATTGCAGATCAAGTCCGCAATGACGAGCTTAAGTGATTTGCAAATTAGAATGATGTATCCCGTGTCAAGCATGGTACACGTCATTCCAATTTTCCTTGTAGGGAATGGATTTATCCATTCCGCTATTGGGTCTGCACCTTTCTACCCTTCAGCAAGGTGAGGGACGGAATGGATAAATCCATTCCCTACATGGGTAAATTGGAATGATGTGAGTACGGGATGACGGTGTATTGTAGCGCGGATAAACTCGGATGGTTTGCCCTTGCCCCAAAGCATTTTACGCCCCACGTATCTCCATACGCAGTTTATCGGCTATTAGGGCTATAAACTCGCTATTGGTGGGCTTGCCTTTTTGGTTGTCTATAGTGTAGCTAAAGAGGCTTTCGATTGTTTCCATTTTGCCACGGTTCCAGGCTACTTCTATGGCGTGGCGGATGGCGCGCTCCACTCGGCTGGAGGTTGTGTCCATCTTTTCGGCTATGGTGGGGTAGAGGATGCGGGTGATAAAGTTTAGCACATCCATATCGTTTACGGCTAGGATGATGGCCTCTCGCATAAAGTGATAGCCACGGATGTGGGCGGGCACGCCAAGCTCGTGGAGGATTTTGGTGGCTTTTTGCTCTACCTCAAGCTTGAGGATGGGGTCTTTTTGGAGGATGCCAACACGGTTGTTTAAGAGCCTGCTGGCACCTTTGCTGGTTAGCTGGCGGAGGCGTTTTACAAGCACCTCAAGGTCAAAGGGCTTTGCCATGTAGTAGTCTGCCCCTAGCTCTAGGGCCTTGGCCACCACCTTTTCTTGAGTAACCTCAGAAAGAAGGATGCAGACGGGCCTGTCTTGCATGTCTGCGATTTTTTCTAAAACGGCCAGGCCGTCCATATGGGGCATTACGCCGTCGATGATGGCTACGTCATACTTTTCGCCAGAGAGTAGGGCTTGGGCGGCTTCTGTGCCGTTATGTACTATTTTTGTTACGGCTATATCTTCTTCTTTATTTAGAAAAGATGATATAATGTCGCAAATCTCTTTGTTGTCGTCGGCTATTAGCACCTTTACTAGCTCTACTTCATTTTTTTGTGCTTCTTCTCTTGTTTTTTCTTTTAGCATTTTAAGCCCTCCATATGATAATGTAAAATGAGTTCGATTTTGGTAATTTAAACCAGTAAAATCATTATAGCATGTCATGGTAAAAAATGCAAGAGATTTTCCAAAAAAAATTCTAATTTTTGTAAATTAATTTGTTTATCGACAGCAAAAGCCCATAAAATCAATATTTAAGCGACAAAAAAATTTTTGAAAACTAGCATTGCTCCTCATTATGATTATATCATATTCGACAAATAATTACAATACATTTGTGCAACGTTTGTAGGGCATATTATAATGCAAGACAAATGTATTCTTAAATAAAATACATTTGAAATGCGAGGGAAAAAGATGAGGAATAGAAAGTTTAAGATACCAGCGATACCACCAACTACAAACAAAAGCATACGCTTTCCTAATGATGTGATTAGTGGGGTGGAGCAGGCTATAGAGGGCAAAGAATGTACATTTACCGCTTTTGTGGTTGAGGCTGTGAGGGTAGCTCTTAGTGATTTGGAGGAAGCTGGGGAAGAAAATTTGAAATAAAAAGGGGAGCTTTTAGACTCTCTTTTTTAGTGTAAAAAATATATAGTTGTCAAAAATTAATTTAGAGCTTGACATTGACCTTGCGGCAACATGTATAATAGATATGTTGCGAGAATAACGCCTAGTTGTCATCCCGATCTTCTTTGTAGGGAATGGATTTATCCATTCCGCTATTGGGTCTGCACCTTTCTA
>WQVB01000163.1 GCA_009781815.1 Defluviitaleaceae bacterium | reverse complement strand
TAGAAAGACACACTGGTATAAGACTAGGCATTAAAGATATCTTTTATGGTGTAACTATAGAGGGTATAGCTTATGCACTTGAGGGGGTAGAGGGGAGGTATGAGGGGATAGAGAGGGCTGAAGAAAAAGAATATTACATGATATCGCCCTCCCAGAAGCTATACTTCTCAACGGCTCACTTGTGGGATTATAATATGGTTGATATGACAAACAACATCCCCATGGCTTTTAGGGTGAAAGGCCCCTTTAGCCACGAAAAAGCCGAAGCTGCCTTTGAGGCTTTGATGCAAAGACATGAGATTTTGAGGACGAGCTTTCATTTGATTAATGGCGAAACCTTTATGAAGGTTCACGACCAAGTAGAAATGGAGATGGCATACCAAGAGCGTTTAGGCGAAGAAGATATGGATGCTATGGCTCGAGACTTTGCTCGACCATTTGACCTAAGAAAGGCGCCGCTGATGCGAACAAGGGTTGTCAAAATAGGTGATGAAGATTTTGTGATTTTTATGGACTGTCATCACATTATTTCAGATGGGGTATCTAGTGATTTGCTACTAGAAGAATTTTTCACCTTATATATGGGTGGCAAGCTGGCTGAAACTAGGTTGCAGTATAGGGACTATAGCGAGTGGACTTTACAAAGATCTCTTGCTGAGCAAGAAAGCTATTGGATGAACCACTTTAAAGATGGCGTGCCTAAGCTAAAGCTGCCTGAAGACTACCCAAGGCCAAAAGAGCGAAAGTTTAATGGAGATGTGTTGACCATAACGCTAGATAAAAACCTTAGCGACAAGGTGGTTAATATCTGCAAAAAAATGTCTATGACGCCTTATATGGCGTGGATGTCTATGGCTATGATTTTGTTTAGCAAATATGCTGACGACAAAGGTGTTGTAATGGGCAGCCCCGTCTCAGGGAGGACGCACCGTGATACGGAGGATATGCAAGGTGTGTTCATAAATCGCCTACTTTTTAGTGGTAAGCCTGATGGCGAAAAAATGCTTGTGGAGTTTTTAAATGAGGTTAAAGAAAACTGCCTGATGGCATATGAAAACCAAGACTACCCTTTAACGTCTTTAATGCAAAAATTTGAACCGCAGGCACATTTGGATAAGTCTAGGCTGCCTTTGTATGACATTCAGTTTTTGCTTTATGAGGATGACGGCGGGTCTATGAATGAATTTGAAATGGCTGGCTTGCATGTCGAAGTGGTGGAGATGAAATTTGTGGACAAAGAGGCGAAGTTTGACTTGGTTTGTAGGTTTGCGGAGAGGGATGGGCAATATACCCTAACCCTTAAATATTGCACCGACCTGTTTAAAGAAGAAACCATAAAGGCCATGACAGACCATTTTATTCAAATTTTAGAGAGGCTAGATGAAAATTTAGACCAAAACATTGAAAGCCTTGTTTGTCAAAAATAAAAAGGAGTGGACAAGTAGCGTCCATGGTCATTCCGAGCCCTTTCGTAGATGGAATGATTCAGGAGGGTAGGGGATTGCGGGTCAAGCCTTGCCAAGGGTCTGCAATAGACTTGTAGTGAAGCCAACACCTTAGTCGTCATCCTGAGCTTGACTCAGGATCTAATTGGAGAAGGGCGGGCAGTCTTAATTAAGTCATGTGCTATCATACATAGATCCTGAGTCAAGCTCAGGATGACGACACTTAGGGGCGTTTAGCTACAAGTCTAATGACGAGATGGACGTGGTTGTCTACTCCCAACTAAAAAGAAATGTGGAGATTAACGTGGAGAAAATTATTGAGGTAAAAGCCCTTGCAAAAAGCTACACCTTGCAAAGGAAAGAGATAAAAGCGGTTAAAGGTATTGATTTTTATGTAGAGAAGGGCACGCTGTTTTCTTTTTTAGGGAAAAACGGAGCGGGCAAATCCACAACAATTGATATACTATGCACCCTTTTAGAGCCTGATGAAGGCCAAGTTATAATAAACGGCTATGAGCTTGGTAAAAACGATTTTGAAATTAGAAAATCTATAGGGATTGTTTTTCAAAGAAGCTTGCTTGATTCTTCATTAACCATTTATGAGAATCTAAAAATTAGGGGGAAGTTTTATAAATTCTCTAAACAAAAGCTTAAAGAGCGAATAGAGGCCGTTACAGAAATCGCCCAGCTGCAAGAGTTTCTTCATCGCCCTTATGAAAAGCTATCGGGCGGGCAAAGGAGAAGGGCTGATATTGCAAGAGCCCTTATAAACACCCCCCAAATCCTCTTTTTGGATGAGCCTACAACAGGCCTTGACTCTCAAACGAGAAAAGACATTTGGGCTACTATTAGAGCCTTGCAAAAGGAAAAAGGGGTTACGGTTTTTTTAACAACCCACTATATGGAAGAGGCAGAGCAGTCAGACTATATCACCATTATGGGTCATGGCGAAATATTAGCAAAAGGCACGCCCCTTGAGCTAAAAATAAAGTATTGCCACGATATATTAAGGGTTGTGCCAAAAAACCATGATACTTTTGAATATGCACTTAAAGAAAACAAAATTGACTATACCCAAAAGGGAGAGGTTATTGAAATTAAGCTAAGCTCTACTATGGAGGCCATACCATTTATAGAGCGTTTTAAAAGCTTTATAACTAATGTAGAGATAGTGAACGGCACTATGGATGATGTTTTTCTTGATATAACTGGAAGGGAGGATGCCTAATAATGCTCACACTAGCCATGAGAAATGTATTGCTTTATTTTAGAGACAAGTTAGGCGTGTTTTTTTCCTTACTATCAGTGCTACTAATTATAGCTTTATTTGTTTTGTTTTTAGGCAACAACTTTGCTGGCAGCTATGGTGGAGATATTGAAGAAGTGTCTCGAGTTGTTAACAACTGGATTTTTGCGGGTATTTTAGGGGTTACAACCGTTACAACAACCCAGGGTGCTTTTGTTGTTATGGTTAACGATAAAGTGCATCACCTTTATAAAGATTTTTACTCCACACCTATACAAAGATATAGGATTGTGTCTGGCTATGCACTTGGTGCTTTTATTGTAGGCACTATTATGAGCATGATTATTTTTCTTGTTTTGGTTACTTATAACGCAATAGTAGGCAACCATGTGATGAGTGCATTAAACATGTTAATAACTACAGGGGTTTTGTTGCTTAGCGTAATGCTTAATGCTTTTATGATATTTTTCTTTACCATGTATATTAAGACAAATCAAGCCTTTGGGGCGATATCTACTATTTTAGGCACTTTAATTGGCTTTATGATGGGTATTTATGTACCCATGGGGGATTTGCCAGGCCCTATTCAAGCTATGATACGCTTTTTCCCTCAATCACACACTACGCTACTGTTTAGGCAGCTTTTTATTGACGGCATAGCGGAAGATGCCTTTTCTCACATACCTGCGGAATATTTGCAGGAGTTTCAAGAGTCTATGGGGGTTGTTTA
>WQVB01000162.1 GCA_009781815.1 Defluviitaleaceae bacterium | reverse complement strand
CGCCAGCCACATCAAATTGTTTGCATTCAACCCCGCTAGCCCATAAAAGCCAATTTGAGGCATAATGTGCATCAAAGAAAAAAGCAAAGCTCCAACAAAAACAGCTAAAATATCACGCTTTATCAAGCCATACAATCTGGTTTGTATATATCCTACGAAAATCATATCTTCATGGGCGGCAAAGATGAAAGTGAAAAGCGTTGCAAGCAAAATTTGCCCAATTGGTGCAACTTGCCATCCATATATCACAATACCTGGAAGCAATCCACCGCTTAATAGTAGAGGTATTAACCCAAAAAATAGCCCAAGGCGTATAGCTGACCACAAGTTCTCCTTGTGAAATCCGATGGAAGACATACCATCTTTTTTAAGAAGCAATAGCAGAATTAGAGCTATAGCAGCAATAACGCTAACGCCTATTCCTGAAAAAAGAGGGTCGACCCCTAGCCTTCGCACTACCCCAAGCATAAACATAAGGATGCAATAAAACACAAAAAAACTTAGGGCGATTATCCCATCTTTTTTGTTGTATTTTAAAACTTCTTGTTTGTAGATTTCGTTCATCAACTCTTCTCCAAAATAAACTTATTCAAATCCATAGGCTGCACCCAAACCCCATCTTTATAAGCACGCATGCAGCCGCCAGATATTTCATCCACAAGGGCAACTTGTCCATCAATCAACGCAAACTCTACCTTCATGTCATACAAAACAAGACCCTTTTGGGCTAGGTCGCTTTGCACAATGCGGCCTATTTTTTGGGTCAGCTCTTTGCATTGTGTTGCTTGCTCTAAAGTCATAACCCCCAAAGCCGCTAGGGCATCTGCGGTGATTGGCGGGTCGTTTTTTTCGTCATTTTTAAGAGTAAACTCCACCAAAGCGGGTAGCTCTGCCCCTTCTTCTATATAGTCTCCATAACGCTTTATAAAGCTGCCTGCGGCTTTAAAACGCACAATAACCTCAAGCCCCTTGCCAAACACCTTGCCAGGTTTTACAACCATTTGTGCCTTCTCTACGTCAGCAGTTACAAGATGGTTAGGTATGCCTGCATCGCTTACCAGCTTGAAAAAATGCTGGCTAAGGGCTACACATTCTCTCCCCAGCCCATCAATGCTTAGGGCTACGGCGTTCTCCCCTGGGTCAAACACTCCGTCTGCCCCTGTGGCGTCGTCTTTAAATTGCAGCAGATAGTTACCGTCTTCTAACCCATATACATCTTTGGTTTTTCCCTTATAAATCAAGTTTGCCATGTATAATACCTCTCAATTTTTCTAAGGCGTCTGTCGCCTTTTTTCTTGTGTCGGCTTTTGTGCCCATATATATTTTTATTTTTGGCTCCGTCCCCGAAGGGCGAATGAGAAACCACCCACCATTACCAAGGGTGATATTCTTTAATTTTGCCTCTATATCTCTTGCCACAGCAAGGCCGTTGTCAACACCTTGCAAAGGGATGGACAGCTGAGCTTCTTTGAAATACCCATATTTTTGATGTATATCATCAAGGGCATCAAAAAGGGTTTTGCCTTGCTTTTTATACAAAGCGGCCACCTCACAAACAAGCATGCATGCTGCTATGCCGTCTTTGTCTCTTGCAAAATCCCCCATCATGTATCCAAAGCTTTCTTCAAAGCCATATACAAAGCAATGGGTTTTAGCCCTTTTCCACTCTCCTATTTTTTTAGCTATATTTTTAGAGCCTGTAGAGGTTTCTTCATAATGCACATCATATGCTTTTGCAATTTCCCTTGTAAGTTTTGTAGATGCCTTTGTGGATATTATAGCGGCGTTTAGAGGCAAGATGCCCTTTTGAGACATTTGGCTAAGAATATACTCGCAGAGGATAACGCCCGTTTCATTGCCATTTAGCAGCTTATATTGCCCGCTTCCATCCTTTGCCATCACCCCTACTCTATCTCCATCAGGGTCGGTGGCGATGGTGATGTCTGCCTTTATATCTTCAGCCAGCTTGATGGCCATTTCAAAGGCTGATGGCTCTTCGGGGTTGGGGTATTTGACGGTGCTAAACAACGGGTCTGGTTGTGCTTGCTCCTCCACCACATGGACATTAGCAAAGCCCAGAGACAAAATATCCAAAACAGGCTGCAACGCCACGCCGTGCAAAGGGGTATAGGCCACATTAAGGTTGACCCTATTAAGGTTAGGGTTGAGAGACAGCCCAGCCACGGCTTGTAAATACGCCTTGTCCAACTCTGTGGATAGATATGTTGGAGCAAGCTCACAAGGTGCAGGGGCGGCAAGGTCTATGGCATCACCCAAAGCGTTTATGCACCCCATAACCTCCTTATCCATAGGGTGAGATATTTGCCCGCCATCACCCCAATAAACCTTTACCCCGTTGTATTGAAAGGGGTTGTGGCTAGCGGTTATCATCACCCCCGCTACAAGGTCAAGGTGGCGTATGGTAAAGCTTAGCTGAGGGGTAGAGCGTATGTCATCGTAAATATAGGCCTTTACCCCGCAAGCTAGCATGATGTTGCATATCTCCCACGCAAACTTTTTGGAGTTTTGGCGGGTGTCATAGGCTATGGCTATGGAGGGAAGCTTGCCCTCTGGCGTGTTTTTTAAAATATAACCTGCCAGCCCATATGCTGCTTTGCGTATGGTATAGATGTTGATGCGGTTTGTGCCTGCCCCTATAAGGCCACGAAGGCCAGCTGTGCCAAACTCTAAATCCTTATGAAATCTTTGCTCAATCTGACCCTTGTCATCTTTTATAGAGGTTAGCTCCTCCAAAATATCAGGGTCTAAATTGGGATGATTTATCCATTTAATGTATTTTTCAATCATTCACTAATTCTATCACAAAAAGTGGTGCGTGTAAATAGTTTCGTAATGTAAGGACTAGACATATCACACTGATGACTATCAAACGCCATTAGAGTTGTTGCGAAACCATTATAGATAAGCCATACTATTTCCCCACTCGTCATCCTGAGCTTGACTCAGGATCTATGTATGATAGTGCATACCCCCAATTAGGACTGCCCTTCTCCAATTAGATCCTGAGTCAAGCTCAGGATGACGATTCGGGAGGATTGAGAGGCGTTTTGCTACAAATTTATTGGGGGGTTAATGACATTCGCTTGATTCCGAAACATAAGCATCAACCTTTGAGATGACAAGATCATTGCTTTCTTGCGGACGCTGTGGTATAATTTATCATTATGAGACGTGTTATAATTCATGTAGATATGGATGCCTTTTTTGCGGCGGTAGAGATGAAGGATGACCCCTCTCTGGTTGGCTTGCCCGTTATCATAGGCTCTCTGCCCGAAGAAAGAGGCGTGGTAGCGACTGCCAGCTATGAGGCTAGAAAGTTTGGCGTACGCTCTGCTATGGCGTCAAGCAAGGCTTATCAACTTTGTCCTCAGGGGGTTTTTATCCACCCTAATATGCAAAAATAT